>NZ_CAJFGT010000044.1:0-21637 GCF_904377885.1 Flavonifractor sp. An112
GCCGCTTTCGTATCGTTTCCCTTTCTTGTTCTGCAATCGTACCCAAGACCTCAATCAGGATATTGTTGACCATATCGAAGACCCATTCCTGCCCTGCTGGCAGCTCCATCATTGTGGTAGGCAGGTCAATGACCTTCAAGCGAATTCCGTTGTCCTTGAAATACTGGAGCTCATTCTTGATGTCCCGCTTGTTGCGGCTCAAACGGTCAAGGGACTTCACCACCAGCGTGTCTCCCTTGCGGAGCATGGCATTTTTAAGGGCCTGATACCCAGCCCGCTCCAAACTCTTACCGCTTTCTTTGTCGGCGATTATCTCACGTTCCTGCGCCCCCAGGGCGTTAAAGGCGGCGATCTGCCGGTCAAGGTTCTGTTCCTTGCTTGATACCCTGGCATAGTAATATGTACGACTGTCCATGGTCTCCTCCTCTGTCTGTAAAAGACGTTGCGATTACGGATATGTTTATAAAGTGATTTCTGTGATTTACGGACAGTAAAAGCATGGCTTTTTCGTGTGTCCGTAAAAGTACACCTTTGCAGATACCCTTCTTGTTTCTAGCAATCGTTTGCGGAATGATTGGGTGGGTCTCTTGCGTTCATTTATAGTGCTCCTTCCAAATTTATTTGAGGTTATTATTTTTTGAACTTTTTTATTTTAATATAAAATAAAAAATAATAAATTCATTATTATTTTGAATATTTTATTTCTGTTACTTGTTGACTTTTTGCGCTTTCGCGTGGTACACTTTGGTTTACAAACAGCGGGTTGGTATATCTGACCGCTGTTGTGTAAGTGCATTTTGAAGGGAGAGTGATATGCTCATGGAGCATCCTCTAGATGAGAAAAGTGTTCCATTTCACAAACCTGTTTACCCAGGTCAGGAATTTAAAAATTATCCTGCTCTTTGTCAGTATCTTGGGATAGAGGTGAAAAAGGGCAACAATCCAAAGGAGCATCAGTTTAAGGAACTGAGGCGTCATTTTAACTTCCACAAGGCTCCAGACAGCCAGAAGTTAGTGATAGATGAAGTGTTTGATGCACCAAAGCAAAAGCCTATGCGGGCTTCTAACAGCCCAATGAAAGACGCTGACAAGGTACTTTACTCGAAGGCAAAAAATGGGGAATTTGATACCCCCCACACATATACCCATATTGCGATTGGTATTGGCCTCATTAGTCCAGAGTTTTGGAACTGCTATAGATACCCGGAATATGTAGCGGAACATTTGGGTGTCCCTCTTAAGTGTATGGAAGCAGTATCAGATGATGTTAACGGCGCCTTGAACTCCTTTATAAAGGGACTACTCCACCGTATGGAAGAAGAAAGCTTGATTTCTGTAAAAACTGGTATGTTCTCTAAGGTACATGAACGAGCTGTTGATGGGACTGAATTTTATGGGGTACGAGAGGCAACTACATCTGAAATTGATTTAAACAATAAGTGCACTGAAGTGGCCCTTGATCTTGTTAAGTGTACTAGTATTAATGAAGTTCACAAGAGAAAAAGGACACGCTGGTATTATAAAGAGCGAGGAAAGCTCTTCCAGCGCTACAGTGAAGATTTAGGTTATGACCTGGAATATGTGTACCGTGCAAGTAAAATATACGCAACTGGCGATATGGACTTATCTGGTGTTGATATTGAAGAAGTCTGTAATAAACTACGGGATATTTTCTTTGATGCTTGTTTTTCACATAAGCATCCGAGTACTCTTAGCGAGATAGATCGGGCATATCTGCTAAATTATCTTATTTTGAGGAATAGCCTCAGAAAGAAGCGAGACTTTGAACTGGCCGCATGGGAACTTTTTGGCGACAAATATACGGATACTTCTCTTGCAAGTAGGATAAAAGCCTATTGTACAAATCTTTTATTAAAAGAAGCCCCATAAATATCCCAATGATAGATGGTGGATGGCACCATCCTTACTATGAAAATTCACGCAGGAGTGAGGCACCCCTCACCCCTGCGTTTTTGATTTATGATTTCTTCGATATACTGTATACCAGAATCACCAGCATAATTACGCCCAGCAGGATTGTCGGCCATAAGACGATACAAATTGAGGCCAGCGAATACTGCTGTAAAAAGAAAAATAGCAACAGAGAAACAATGTACCAAGTCATATCAGAAAACCTCCATTTTATCTGTGTACGATACAGTAGATAAAGACCAAGAATTGCAGACCCCAAAGCAGCATCAAACCATCCATGCTCATGAGCCGACCCCCTTTCATGGAAAATGTGAGAAATATAAAAAACACCGTGCATTTGAACATTAAGGTTCAAACACACGGTGGAATAGGCAGAAAAAGAACGCGATTGAAGAATTACCTTCAATCGCGTTTTTCATTAAAATAGTCAATCAGAGAATACAAAATCCTCTTCTCTTCTTCATTCAGACCATCAAGCACAAGCGTTGTTTCAGTGGTCAACCCAAGGAGATAGTCAGATGAGACACGAAACAGCCTTGCCATATCGACCACATACTGCGTTGTCGGTGCAGACAGGCCCATTTCCCACGCATTGACCGCCGAGCGGGTTACATTTAGCTTCTTGGCAAGAGATGACTGGGAAAGCCCAGCATCTTCCCGTAAGCGTTTGATGGTGTCACCAATCATAACATCACCTCTGTTGATATTATACTTGGCTATTCTAGGCACCGAATTATCGTTATATGTATAGTTTTATTGACATTCTTTGCTTTATATAGGATAATAAGATCAACCTCAGATTGAGCAGCAAAAATGTTGGGAGGTAAAGAGAAATGGAAACAAAAGATACGGAAGTATACCAGCCAAGGCAAGAAGAGAATCCGAAGATAAACACCACAGAAAATAATGCAGCAGATGCTGCACTTGAAAATGGAGCTTGTAGTCCCAACTCAAAAAAACAACTTCCACCCAAACGATGGCTATGGCTAGCTGGTGGTATTCTTGTACTTCTTGCATTTGTGATTGGCGTAGTACAATATAATAGATTGCCAATCACGCAGTTCAAGCACGCACTCAAAAATGACAATATCGACCTCGCCGTACAAATATACCAGGACAATTCTACCGATACTGCATTTACAAATAAAGCATCTAATAACATTATGGATTATGAATCCCGTTTGGTAGACAGATACTTAGAAGGGATAATCACTTACGATGAATCTACAGGATATCTGGAAACACTTTCTGAACTACAGGATGTTTCTGAGACACGTGAGCAAATAGAGCGTATTAAAAAGTCGAGCATTTCCTATGAAAGAGCTGAACAAGCTTTTGCAAACGGGAAATTTGAGGATGCAATTCCCCTATATAAGCAGGTCATAGAGGAAGATAAGAATAATTATACGAACGCACAAGAAAAAATAGGCACGTGTATCACCGCAATCTCTGACGCTATAGTGGAAGAAACCAAGGATTCACTGGATAAGAAGGATTATGCTAAGGCATTTGAAGTAATTACTAGTATCAATCAAGAATATACCAATGACGAGATACAGCAACTCAAGAAACAGATCGTGGGCAAGGCCAATGCTGAAGTCCTTCCAATTATACAAGAAAAAATGGAGGCTAAGGACTACGCTGGTGTATGTCAGTACCTTAAATCATGGCCGGAAGAGATGCTGTCAGAAGATGTTTCTGCCTTGAGGGACAGTGCAGTTAATTTGTTCACGGAACAGGCTTACGCTGAGGCTGATGCGTATGCTCAGACAGGGGATTATTCTGGGGCCATATCATCCTTACAGACATTTATAGAAATAGTCCCATTAGAAGGAGCTCAGCAAAAGATAGATACATATCAAAAGGAGATTGACAAAAGTGAACTGACAAAATACAAGGCAAAAATAGACGTTAGCTATGATTCAATTGATAAGCAGTACACTATTGATTTGGCCGGTGATGTTTTCATTGGTTACAATCGCAATATTTTTCCTGTCCTTATTTCTTTGAACAATGACTTCTCTGGCATGGGCCTCATGGTAGGGTTTATGGACAATAATTGGATTTTTATGGATAATGTACTTTTCGACTGCGATGGTGAGCAATTTTCTTATGAACTAGATTACTTTGATGTTAGTCGTGATGTAGGCTGGGGATATATTATTGAAGTTGCCCCATTGATTCATTCTAGTAAAAATAACTTAGCTGGTTTGATTGCTGCATTACAAACAGCTCAAACTGTCACTGTTCGTTTTTCCGGCAGTGAGGGGCGCAAAGATGTGACCATTCCAAAGGCGCATTGTCAAGAAGTCCAAATGATGTGGGAAATCTCACAGATATTGACCAGAAATCCAGATTTAATTTCTATATTGGCTAATTGAACGTTTAAGATGGGTTATAGCGAACTGTAACCTAATTGATTTTGCTAACACAGGGCAGGAATCCCTAAGTAGATTCCTGCCCTGTGTTTTTGTTGAACCTTAACGTTCCACCATTATTTCTTGACAATTCAAGCAACCAACTCGCACAACTCTAGTCGCCCTCACGGAAATCCCGCAGTTTGGACAGACATATTTCCTGCTGCCGGATTTCTTTGGGGGCATTTTTTCGTTTCCTCCAATGTGGCCTCCAGTGGTAGTAGTTACCGTATAGTGTAGGTCATTGCGGGTGATCAATATGTCAGTGAGGTCATTCTCTACCACCAAATCAAGCAAATCTTCGCCGGGGCTTGTCAATGTCCAGCCATACTTGGGATCATGGTCAACCTTTAGGCCCCTTGCGGTAGCCGCATCTTTGAATCGCTTGTTGTGATATGTACCTCCCCTGCTGCAATCCTGAATACCTCTTACATAGTTGTAGTAGTGTACCATCTCATGCAGAAGCGTTGCTGCCACATCCTCGATTGGTCTTGACAGGGTACCGGCACCTATATTGATCTCATGGGAGTCCCCGCTGGCAGATATCCATGTGTCCGAGCGGGTGGTGAAATGTCCATACGCTCTTGGGGTGCTTTGTATGGTGATTGTTGGCCTTGAAAGTTGATTTTCAAAAAAACGTTCATTGAGCAGGTCAAAAATCTTGTTGAGATATCCGGCTACCCGGTTATAGCTTGTCAACTGTTTCATCATAAAATCTCCCTTTTATGCAGAGTGCTTAATCCGTCAATCTTCTGCGCTGAACATGGTGGATTCCAGCCATATCATCAGTTTGTGCAGGAGTTCTCTTTTCCTGGCCCATTCAAGGTGCTGTGCTTCAAAGCCTGTTTTAGGTATTTGCAAATGATAGTCCCGAGAATACTCCTGCAAAATAAATTCAGACAATTCCAACATTTCCAACAAAACACCCATAGTTTCAAAACTGATATGTTCCATACCATTCTCCTTTCTTAATCCAGCTGAAGCAGAAAAACATCTTATCTTCCAGAGAAATTATTGTGATTTTGAAATGTTAAAAGAATTTTCGGAGCGAAGCGGAGTAAATTCTTTTACAAAAAACGGGCTAAAGAAATTCGTAGATTCCCGCAGGGAATTACGGAATTTCTTTAGCCCAATCAATGATTTGCACAGCTATTTACATTTTTTAAACCGGATTCTCTTTTGCAGAGCAGCGATTGTGGTATTTATCGACACCCGCATAACAACAGCAAGATGTTGGCCCGGCCGCTTCCGCCAAAAGGCGGCGCGGGCCATACATCTTGCAATGCGAATGTCTGCTACACAAAAAATGTACATTTAAATTCTATAATAATATTCTTTTACTATAGAAATGAAATGTACAATTTTTATAGATTCATTAGTATGCTTTTCTGCTTGGCTATCTGTATCACCTCTTCGTCCCTCAAGCTATTCAGATATGTTTGCGTAATCCTGACATTCTCGTGCCCTAAGAGCCTGGAAATGGTATAGAGGTCTGTACCCAGCTTGATCTGCTGCTGAGCGAAGAAATGGCGGCAGGTATGGGGAGACACCCTAACCCCCTCAATCCCTGTACCGTGACGCTTGACAATATGTTCAACGGCGCTGTTGGTAAGCTGCCGCCCATGGAAAGACAGGAAGTAATAGCTGTCTGTTGCCTTCAGTGCAAAATAGCGAGCTGCCACAGTATCATAGCGCAACAGTGCCTTTTGCAGAACGGGCGTAACGGGGACTACTCTCTGCTTATGGTTCTTCCCTTTCACAACAATAAAATCATCATGAATATCGTCTTTCTGGATACAGCACAGCTCCCAGCAACGGATTCCGGTCTCAAATAGCAGCGTGAGGACAGCATTATCACGAATTGAGATAAAATCATATCCTTTGCAGCTTTGGAGCATCTGGCGTACGTCCGATGGCTTAAAGGCCATAATAATGGGACGTTCCTCCTTGCACCATTTGAAGCTTTTCTTTGTGTTGAACCCTCCATAACCTTCTTCGTAACAATACCGCAAAAAGGACTTTATAGTTTTCAGCAGACCGTTAATATAGGTGCCTTTACGCCCTGCTGCTGTCATATGCCTTGAGAACTGCTTTATTGTAGCTGGTGTAACTTCATCAATATCATCCACATTGAGGTTTTCACTGCAAAAATGCAAAAAGAGATTGAGGCCATTGCGATACCCCCGAATGGTCTTAGGGGTATACTTCCTGACCTCAATCTCTATCAGATACTCTTTTACTAATGCTTCCAGCTTCATATCATTTCCTCCTTTTGCGGCGAATTGTACGTCACAATAGAAGGAAGTACGTATGTCACAGCTTAAATCACGAAAAACACAACCCATTTTGCATTGATCAAAATAAGTTCTTGCTTATCTGTGATTTTAGCAGAAACAAACGATATTCAGCTCAAAAAGTGTGATCAGCCCTGATCCCAGTTGTGCCAGACGTTCTGAACGTCGTCGTTGTCCTCCAGCAGGTCAATGAGCTTCTCCATGTTCTTGATGTCGTCCTCATTTTCCAGCTTGACGTAGTTCTGGGGCACCATCTCCACGGCAGCCTGAACAAAGGTGTAGCCCTTCTCCTCCATGGCGGCCAGCACGGTGCCGAAGGAATCGGGGTCGGTGTACACCTCAAAGACCTCGTCCTCCACCTGCATATCGTCGGCGCCGCAGTCCAGGGCGTCCATCATGACGGTGTCCTCGTCCAGGTCCTCTTTCTCGATGATGATGACGCCCTTGCGGTCGAAGGACCAGGACACGCAGCCGGTGGCGCCCAGGCCCTTGCCGTACTTGTCCAGCAGGTGACGGACCTCGGGGGCAGTGCGGTTGCGGTTGTCGGTGAGGGCGTCCACGATGACGGCCACGCCGGAGGGGCCGTAGCCCTCATACACCACGTTCTCGTAGCTGTCGGTGTTGCCGGAGCCCAGAGCCTTATCGATGGTGCGCTTGATGTTGTCGTTGGGCATATTGGCCGCCTTGGCCTTGGCGATGACGGTGGCCAGGCGGGAGTTGTTGTTGGGGTCGCCGCTGCCGCCAGTCTTGACGGCCACGATCATCTCGCGGGCGATCTTGGTGAAGATCTGGGAGCGCTTGGCGTCGGCCGCGCCCTTGGTCTTCTGAATATTATGCCACTTGGAATGTCCTGACATTGGTACTCGTTCCCTTCTCGTCGAAAATCAGCGCATCTAGTTTATCACTTTTTCTGTGGCTTGACAAGCCCTCACAGGTAGGAAAACACCTCTTTATGGGTCTGGGTGGTGAGCACCTTCACCTTGGGGAAGCCGTCGGTCAGCCACTTGGCCAGCACGGGGACCACCACCTGCTCGGTGGGATAGTGACCGGCGTCGATGAGGTTGACCCCCAGAGCCTTGGCGTCCAGGAAGCCGTTGTACTTCACATCGGCGGTGACAAAGGTGTCGCAGCCCAGGGCCAGAGCGTCCTTGAGCATATCGGCGCAGGCGCCGCCTCCCACGGCCACCCGGCGCACCGGGCGGCGGGCATCCACAAAGCGCACCCCGTTTGCCCCCAGCGTCTCCTTCACGAAGGCGGCGAAGGCGGGGGCGTACATGGGCACTCCGGCGGTGTTGCCCACCCGGCCGATGCCGTAGGGCCGGCCGGAGGAATCCACCCCGTCCTGCTTGAGCTGCTCAATGTTGGTAAGACCCAGCTTGCGGGCCAAGGCGTCGTTGACACCCCCACACACCGCGTCCAGGTTGGTGTGGGCGCACACGGCGGCGATGTTGTGCTCCACCAGGGAGAGCAGAATACGCCCGTCAGGGGTGGCGTCGGTCACCGACTTGGCGGGGAAAAAGATCACCGGATGGTGGGACACGATGAGCTGGCACCCCAGCTGGGCGGCCTCAGCCACCACCTCTTCGGTGATGTCCAGGCTCACCAGCACCTTGTCAACGGTCCGGTCCCCCCGGCCCACCAGAAAGCCTGCGTTGTCAAAGTCCATCTGGAGGGAAAAAGGGGCCAGCCCATCCAAGTATTGATAAATCTCTCTTACGGTTGCCATGACAGCCACTCCTCTCGCAGTTCCAGCAGGCCCCGGTGGGCCCGCTCCATTTCGTCCAGACGCCCGGCGTCGGCGCTCCGGGTGGAGCGGCGCAGCCCCTCCACCGCCCGGCCGGTCTGGTCAATGAGCCGGTTTAAGTATTCGCTCCGCAGAGGGTCGGCCTCCCCCCTGCTCTGCCGGCCCGCCCACAGCTCACCGGCGGTGAGCTCCGGCATGGGTCCGGCCTTTACCTGGAAGGTCGTATAAATGGTATCCCCTTCCCGGGTCAGGATTTCCCGGGCAATGGTGTAGCCGTGCTCCTGGAGCCACAGCCGCAGCTGGGGCTGGGCGCTCATGGGCTGGAGGAGCAGCAGACAGTCCTCCCGCCACGTCCAGGGCGCGGCGGACAGGATGGCGGCGATGGTCTCGCCCCCCATGCCGGCGATGGCGATGGTGTCGGCCTCGCCGGGGCGCACCCCCGCCAGGCCGTCGCACAGCCGGAAGTCCATCTGCTCGGTCAGGCCGTATTTCTCCGCCGTGGCCCGGGCCCGGTCCAGAGGCCCCTGCCGCAGATCGCAGGCCAGGGCTTTTGTGATGATCCCCCGCTGAAGGAGCCACACCGGCAGATAGGCGTGGTCGGTGCCGATGTCGGCAAATTTGGCTCCCTGGGGCACCAGCTGGGCCACCGAGCGCAGCCGGGGAGTCAGTTCCATGGGACGCATCCCTTCACCTCCTACGAAAAAAGGAGCGGTCTGACCGCTCCTTTTTTCAGTTTATCAAAAGAGCCTCGCAGAGTTCGCGCCCGCAGGCGCGAAAAAAGTCCAAATCTGTTTTCGGCCGCGACAAGTGCGTGGACGAAAACACTGCTCAGCCCGCAAGTGTGGACTCTGTCCGCGCGCGGCGGGCTGCAGCCTTCTCGAAAAAGCGGCTTTGCCGGTTTTTCGAAGCTTTCAAAAAAGGAGCGGTCTGACCGCTCCTTTTTTACGGTTGTTACTGAGCAGCGCCCACGCTGGCGTTGATCTTGGCCAGCAGCTCGTCCACGTCCACGCCGTGGACCATGCAGGCCTCCTCCACGGTCTCGCCGCGGGAAGAGGGGCAGCCCAGGCAGTGCATACCGATGGACAGGAAGATGGGAGCGGTCTCGGGAGCGATGTCCAGGATATCGCCGATGATGGTATCTTTGGTAATCTGAGCCATAAAGGGAATACCTCCAAATTTCTAGGATATTGGTAGTATATCCGATTTTCTCCCTTTTTGCAAGAGAGACTTGCTTTTTATCCAAAAATTCTGAGAGATGGTTCGATACTCACCCGGCCTTCCCCTCATCCGTCATTTGCTCCGCAAATGCCACCTTCCCCCAGGGGAAGGCTTCCTTTATAAAAAGGCCAGGGCCTCCCGGATGTTGCGCACCTTGATGAGCTGGAGCCCATCGGGGACCTCCAGCTTGGCCCCGGTGCGCTGGGGCACCAGGCATTTGGTGAAGCCCAGTCGGTGGACCTCGCTGAGCCGCTGGCCCAGGGCGTTTACCGACCGCAGCTCACCGGTGAGGCCCACCTCCCCGATGGCGGCCAGGTCGCCGGGCACCGGCCGGTCCCGGAAGGAGGAGGCCAGAGCCACCACCATAGCCAGGTCCGCGGCGGGCTCGTCCAGGTTGAGGCCGCCGATGACGTTGATGTAGGCGTCGCAGGAGCTGACCATCAGCCCGCCCCGCTTCTCCAGCACCGCCAGCAGCAGGTTGGCCCGGTTGAAGTCGAAGCCGTTGCAGGTGCGCCGGGGCACGTTGAAGCTGGTGGGGGCCAGCAGGGCCTGGACCTCCGCCAGCACCGGCCGCACTCCCTCCATGACGCAGGTGACGCAGGTGCCGGGGGTGTCCTGGGGCCGGCCGGACAGCAGCATCTCCGAGGGGTTGGGTACCTCGGTGAGACCGGCGTCCCCCATTTCGAAGACCCCGATCTCGTTGGTGGCACCGAAGCGGTTCTTGGCCGCCCGGAGGATGCGGTAGGAGTTCTGCTGCTCCCCCTCGAAGTAGAGCACGCAGTCCACCATGTGCTCCAGCACCTTGGGTCCGGCAATGGAGCCCTCCTTGTTGACGTGGCCGATGACAAACACCGTCACCCCCCTGCCCTTGGCCAGATTCATCAGGGCCATGGTGCAGTCCTTCACCTGGCCGATGCTGCCGGGGGCGGCGGCCAGCTCCCCGTTGTACATGGTCTGGATGGAGTCCACGATGAGCACGTCGGGCTGAAGCTGAGTCACCGCCTCGGTCACGTCGTCCATGCTGGTCTCGGCCAGCAGGTAGAGCTGCTGACCGCTCACCCCCAGCCGCTCGGCCCGCAGCTTGATCTGCCGCTCGGATTCCTCGCCGGAGACGTAGAGCACCTTGGCAAACCGGCATAAATTCTGGCAGATCTGGAGCATGAGGGTGGACTTGCCGATGCCCGGGGCGCCGCCCACCAGCACCAGAGAGCCCTGAACGGCGCCGCCGCCCAGCACCCGGTCCAGCTCGTTCATGCCGGTCTGGAACCGCAGCTCCCGGGTGGTCTCCACCTCGTCCATGAGCCGGGGTTTGATGCTGCCCCGCCGCTCCCCCACCGTGGCCACGGCCGCGGAGCTCTTCCGCTTGGTCTCGGCGGGCTGCTCCACAATGGTGTTCCACGCCTTGCAGGCGGGGCACTGGCCCGCCCACTTGGGCAGCTCGTTGCCGCATTCAGTACAGTAAAACATGGTCTTTGCTTTCATGGGTGGATGATCCTCCCTTTATTCTTTGGTGTAGCCGCCCTGTACGGCGGTGTTACGATGTAAAATTGCCCTCATATTGCAGCCACGCCCCGGTGAGAGCGGCGGCCAGCTGGAGCTGATAACCCTCCGAGCGCAGCTTGCCCTCCTCCTCCGGGTTGGACAGAAAGCCGCACTCTACCAGAATGGCAGGGCGTGTAATGTGGTTCATGAGGTAGACCGTGTCCGGAATGGGCTTGGCCTGGCGCTCATTGGTTTGGTCCACCGTCTGCCGCAGCACCTCCTGGGTGTGGACGGCAAACTCCTGGCTTCCCTGGGTGGGGGCGTAAAACACCTGTGCCCCGTGGTACTTGGCGTTGGTGAACATATTCTGATGGATGCTCAGCAGCACCCCGTTTTCCGTCCCCTCCACCATCGCTACCCGGTTTTTCAGGTCAGAGACCTTCTTCTCTCTTAATGTATCCGCCGACGGGTCGTGGAGAGATATATCCTCCTGCCGCAGCACCACCGGCGATTGGCCGCACAGCCCCAGCAGCAGATCCAGCTTCTGGACGATGGCCAGATTGATCTGGCTCTCCGGTACGCCGGTCAGGGATACAGCGCCCCCGTCCTCCCCGCCGTGGCCTGCGTCCAGCACCAGAACGGGTCGTCCGCTGTCCATAGGCCCCACGGTCTGGATGGCCCCGCTCGGCCAGAACACCAGATAACCGGCGGTGGCCAGAGCCAGCACCCACAGCAGGGCCCACTGTCCGATCCGCTTCATACCGCTCCCCCCTTTTCAAGGAAGAATATGCGGCGGCGGGGCGGGATAGAAGAAACCGTCCCTGCTATTCCACCATGACAACAAGCGGCAGAACCGCTTGTCCGCCGGAACCTCGGCGGAAGCCGGCTTTGCCGGCTTGGTCATGGTGTAACAAGCGCAAGCTGCCCTTTGCGTTCAAAGGGCAGGCGCATGGAATGCGCAGCCGCATATCTGCGGCACCTGTGCTTATTCTACCATGAAGCGCCCCGCTTGTCCAAATTTCTGTTGCCTTTTTGCCGCCCAGGGACTAAGATGGAAGCAACAACCATGGAGGTGAGCCCAATGGTCATTGATAAAATGAAAAACGCGCCCCTGTATTACGGTCTGGGCCAGCGGTTCCAGCAGGCCCTGGAGTGGCTGGCCAAGGTGGACCCGGATACCCTGACCCCCGGCCAGAGAGTTGACATCGATGGCGACAACGTGTACGCCACCCGGTTTGACGTGGACACCAAGCTCCCCGCCGACTGCAAGCTGGAGTGCCACCGGGATTACGCCGATATTCAGTATGTGGTATCCGGCACCGAGGGCATGGGCTACTCCCTGCCCGACGCCCCCCTGAAGCAGCTCAGCGAGTACACCCCCGATATCCAGTTCTTCACCACCGACTGGGACACCCTCACCGTCCGGCCCGGCACCTTCTACATCGTCTGGCCCCAGGATCTCCACGCCCCCCGTGTGGCGCTGGAGTCCCCCGTGCCTGTGAAGGTCATTGTGGCCAAGGTAAAGCTCTCCTGACCGTCAAAAAAGGACCGCCCTCATCACCTGGGCGGTCTTTTTTTATGCCTCAGCTGATAAACGCCCTGGATGTGGTATGAAATTTTATGCAATATTTAATGAAATAATATTTGATTTATGCAGCGGATGGTGCTATACTCAGAGACGCGTCCAAGAGACGACGGCAAATCTGTAAAAGGGATGAAGCAAATGAAACAGAAACGGTTGAAACAGCTTGGAGCGGCACTGCTGGCCGGTTCCCTGGTGGTAAGCAGCGGCGTCAGCGCCAGTGCCTGCTGTGGTCTGTATGTAGGCAGCCAGCAGTCAGAAAACGGCTCTACCTATGTGGGCCGCTCGGAAGACATCGGCAAGCTGTACGACAAAGTGTTTGAGGTGCGCCCGGCGGCCGATCACGCCGAGGGCGAGATGTATGAAGATACATACGGCTTCTCTATGCCCTATCCCTCCCATACCTATCGCTATACTGTGCTGCGGGACTCCATCGAGCAGGGCGAGTCTGTGGTGGATGAGGACGGCAACCTGGTGCGTGAGGCCTACGGCGAGGTGGGCATGAACGAAAAGGGCGTCTCCGTCAGCGCCACCGTGTCCACTTCCTATAACGCCAATGCCAAAGCCGCCGATCCCCTGGTGGATACCGGCATCTGCGAGATCTCCCTCACCTCCGTGATCCTGATGTCGGCAGACTCCGCTCGGGACGGCGTGGAGAAGCTGGCCGCCATCATCGATACCTACGGCTCCGGCGAGTGCAACTCCTTCACCATCAGCGATGCCAACGAGGTGTGGGACTTTGAGACCCTGTCCGGCCACCAGTATGTGGCCATGAAGATGCCCGACGACAAGGTGTCCGTCAACCCTAACATGGTGGTGATGAACGAGATCGACGTCTCCGACCCCGAGAACGTGGTGGCCTCCGCCGACCTGATCTCCCTGCCTCTGGAGAACGGCTTCCTGGTGTCCTCTCAGCAGGGCAAGGTGGCCGATGACCAGATCACCAAGATCGACATCCAGAAGACCTACGGCTCCGAGGACTTCGGCAACGGCCAGTACTTCCGTTACTGGCAGGGCGTCAACTACCTGAACGAAGAGCTGTCCCAGTCCGTTTCCGTGGAGCGGGACGGTGAGGCTGCCCCCGAGGGCCCCTTCAATATGCTCTTTGAGGCCGATCATCAGCTGACCACCTACGAGGTGCTGCGGCTGCTGGCCTGCCGCGGCGAGGGTACTGAGTATGCCGCCGACAATAACCCGGAGAAGAATCCCAACGGCACCGCCATCGGCAACGAGCGCCAGGCCGAGTGCCATGTGTTCGAGATCCGCAGCGATATGCCCGAGGCTCTGGCCACCATCCAGTGGCAGACCATGTCCCGGGCTGAGTTCTCCGTCTACCTGCCCTACTACAGCAACCTGCTGACCGACACCTCCGACATCTTCCAGACCGAGTACAGCCCCAGCATCAAGGACATCGAGGAAGTGCTGGATGATGAGGACTTCCCTGCTGAGACTTCCGCCTACTGGGTATTTACCGCCATCAACGACCTGTGCGACAATGACCGGGAGCGCTATGGCGCCAACGTGAAGCTCTACTGGGAGAACTATCAGAAGGCCCTCATCGAGCAGCAGGAGGCAGTGGATGAGTCCATGACCGCCCTCTATGAGAAGAACCCGGAGCTGGCCGAGCAGGCCGCTACTGCCCTGGCCAAGGGCGTCTCCGAGGAGGCCTTCGAGAACGCCAAGATCATCCTCACCGAGCTGCGGGCCTTCATCGCCGCCGACCAGGCCGGTGAGCTGACCGAGGAGGACGTGTTTACCCCCTCTGTTCTGACCGAGAACAAAATGCCCACCTACTCCATGGATATGGCCTACAGCTTTGACGATGTGGACTCCTCCGCCTGGTACGCCGACGCGGTGTCCTATGTGGCGGAAAACGGCATCATGAACGGCGCCGGCAACGGCACCTTCGCTCCCGACACCGTGATGTCCCGTGCCATGCTGGTACAGGTACTGTACAACCTGGAGGGCAAGCCTGAGGCTGCCGACTGCACCTTCACCGACGTTGCGGCGGATGCCTGGTATGCCGATGCTGTGGCCTGGGCTGCCGACGCTGGTATCGTCACCGGTGTGTCCGACATCACCTTTGCCCCCGATCAGATGATGACCCGGGAGCAGATCGCCACCATCCTCTATCGCTATGCCGCCTACAAGAACTATGATGTGACGGCGTCCAACGATCTGAGCAGCTACACCGACGCCGGCCAGATCGGCTCCTATGCCGTTGAGGCCATGCAGTGGGCCAACGGCGCGGGCCTGATCACCGGCAGCACCGCTACCACCCTCAATCCCCTGGGCAGCGCCACCCGGGCGGAAGTGGCTACCATTCTCATGCGCTTCCTGGAGAGCGTAGGCTAATCACCCTTCCTATGACAAGAGGCCGACCCTGATGGGTCGGCCTCTTGTGTTATTACTTGGCGGTATCGAAGGCGGGGTTGGTGAAGTAGACGTTCTTCTGGTCCATCTTCTCCTTGGCCAGGCGCACCGCCTCGCCGAAGCGCTGGAAGTGGACGACCTCGCGCTCCCGCAGGAAGCGGATCACGTCGCTGACGTCGGGATCGTCGCTGAGACGCAGGATGTTGTCATAGGTGACCCGCGCCTTTTGTTCGGCAGCCATATCCTCCGTGAGGTCGGCGATCACATCCCCCTTGACGCCGATACCGGCGGCGTTCCAGGGAGCGCCGGAGGCGGCGGTGGGATAGATGCCGGTGGTGTGGTCCACAAAATAGGGGGCGAAGCCGCCCTCTCTCAGCTGCTCCTGGGTCAGTCCCCGGGTAAGCTGATGGACGATGGCACCGATCATTTCCAGGTGGCCCAGTTCTTCGGTACCGATGTCGGTGAGCAGGCCCTTCAGTTCGGGATAGGGCATGGCGTACCGCTGGGACAGATAGCGCAGAGAGGCGCCCAGCTCGCCGTCAGGTCCGCCGTACTGGCTGATGACCCAGGCGGCCAGCTTGGGGTTGGGGGTCTTGATGCGCACGGGGTATTGCAGCTTCTTCTCGTACTGGAACATTACTTGGCCCCTCCTTCCGCGGTGTAGTTCCAGGGCCAGTCGCCCTCCAGCCAGGCGGCCCAGCTGTCGGCGCTGGCGGCGGCATTCTGGGTCAGGGGGCCGTGGGCGGCCTCATACTTTTTGCGGGCCTCGGCCTCCAGGGCGGCGTACTTCCGGAAGATCTGGAAGGCCTCGGCGTCGTCCTGGTGGGTGTCCAGGTAGAGGCCCAGCTCCTGGAGCATGAACTCCAGGGCCTGGAGCTCCGCCAGCTGGGTGCCCAGCACCTTCACCGCCTCCGCCTTGATGCGGAAGGGCAGGTTCAGGCCGGGAAACAGGGTGCCGTTGGCCAGGGCCTCCTGCTGGGAGTAGCGCTTGGGGTTATTGGGCTGAAACGGCACATAGGGGACGGCCAGGGGGGCGCACTCAGGGAGCGTGCCGCAGCTGTCGTCACAGATGCCGGGATTGTTCTGAGGGTTGTTCTCGGGATACAAGGGGTGTCCCTCCTCCTATGGATTGGGACGGGACGGGAGCCCCGTCCAGAACATCCTATGCGGAGGTTGGAAAAAAGGCACCATTCAGTCAATAGAAAAAGGCCGTCCCGAACGGGACGGCCTTTGGGGTATGCAGATTAGTGCTGCTCGCCGCGCATACGGGCGAAGCAATCGCTGCAGTAAACAGGACGGTCGGACTTGGGCTCGAAGGGCACCTTGGCCTCGCCGCCGCAGGAAGCGCAGGTAGCGGTGAAGTACTCGCGGGGGCCGCGGGAGGCAGCCTTGCGGGCGTCACGGCAGGCCTTGCAGCGCTGGGGCTCGTTCTGGAAGCCGCGCTCGGCGTAGAACTCCTGCTCACCGGCGGTGAACACGAACTCCTGGCCACATTCCTTACATACCAGAGTCTTGTCTTCGTACATGATGTTACCCTCTCTTTGCTTCTTTGCCCAGGTCCGGATGATCCATGTGCTGGGTCAGTGTAATATTGCGATCAGCCTTTGCTGATGTCGCCGGAAGAAGTTTGCTGCGCCAGCTTGCGCCGGATACGCTGCACCGCGTTGTCCACCGATTTGGGGGACTTGTTTACCTCGGCTGCAATCTCGGAGTAGGACAGACCGTTCAGATACAACCGAAGTACGCTTGCCTCGAAGCCGGACAGCTGACCGATCAGCGCCTCCAGACGTTCCCGGAAGGATTCCCGGCTGAGGAAGATCTCCTCCGGGTCTGTTCCCTGTCCGTCAGGTGCGCTGAACGCCAATGGATCGCCGTTCCCACTAAAAAGAGGGGTTCCGAACGAGACGGAGTTGTTCAGCGGTATGTGCTTATCTCTTGCTGCTGCTTTGATAACGGAGAACAAACGGTTTTTGATGCACACCTCCGCATAGGTGCGGAAGGAGGCGGCCTTTTCCGGGTCATATTCCCGGATAGCGGCCAGCAGCCCCACCATTCCCTCCTGGATCAGGTCCTCGCTGTCTCCGCCGGCCAGAAAATAGGGCCGGGCGCAGATGCGGACCAGTCGGTTATAGCGCACCACCAGGTCCTCTTCGGCCTGACGATCGCCGGAAGCGGCCAGGGCACACAGGGCCTCATCACTGGGCTCCTGCGGTTGGAAATGGTCCTCTTTCATGCCGTTTCTCCTTGCACATTATAAGCGTTGATACCTGAATTTGTCAAGTGTTTGCTAGAAATATTTCAGTTTCAGCCCCGATTTTTTATGACATTTGCCAAGAGCTCTGCAACTTTCTCTGCATCCTCCTGGCTCTGGGCCTCCACCATCACCCGCACCAGGGCCTCGGTGCCGGAAGGACGGACCAAAACCCGTCCGGTGCCCGCCAGCAGCTTCTCCTGCTCTGCCACGGCGTCCATAATGGAGGGGTCGTTCATGATGGCCTGCTTGGCGGCATTGTCGGCCACCGGCACATTGATGAGAGTCTGGGGGTAGCGCTTGCAGCCCTCCACCAGCTGGGAGGCCTTCTTGCCGGAGCGGCGCAGCAGAGCCAGGAACTGCAGGGCGGTAAGCTGGCCGTCGCCGGTGGTGGCGTATTTGCGGAAGATGGTGTGGCCGGACTGCTCGCCGCCCAGGACCCAGCCTTCCTCCTCCATCTTCTCCAGCACGTTCCGGTCACCCACAGCGGTGCAGAACAGCTCCATGTTGTGCTCCCGGCAGAAGACGTGCAGGCCCAGGTTGCTCATGACGGTACCCACGATGGCGTTGCCGGGCAGTTTGCCCTGCTCCAGCAGCTCCAGGCCGCAGGCAGCGATGACCTGATCGCCGTCGATCTCCTCGCCGGTCTCGTCTACCATGAGGCAGCGGTCGGCGTCGCCGTCAAAGGCGATGCCCAGGTCGTACTTGCCGGCGGTGACCATGGCCTTCAGGCCGTCCAGATGGGTGGAACCGCAGCCGTTGTTGATGTTCACGCCATCGGGGTCGGCGTTGATGATGTCGGTGTGCAGGTCAGGGAAGGAATCGAAGAGACGGCCGGCGGTGGCGGAGGAAGCGCCGTTGGCGCAGTCCACCAGGATCTTCAGGCCGGACAGGTCGGAATCGATGGTGGATACCAGGTGATCGATGTAGTCCTGGCGCTCCTTCTGGTCGGCGTAGGTCACGCGGCCGATGTCGCCGCCGGTCTTGCGGGGCACGGGGACCTTGTTGAGGATAATGTCCTCGATCTTGCCCTCCAGCTCGTCGGGCAGCTTGAAGCCCTGGCTGTTGAAGATCTTGATGCCGTTGTGCTCAAAGGGGTTGTGGGAGGCGGAGATGACGATACCGGCGTCACAGCCGCTGTCCACCGTCACCCAGGCCACGCCGGGGGTGGGGATCACGCCCAGGTGGAGCACGTCGGCGCCGGCGGAGCACAGACCGGCCACCAGCGCACCCTCCAGCAGGTCGGAGGAGATGCGGGTGTCCTTGCCGATGGCGAACCGGGGACGCCCCTCCCCTTTCGCCTGGGCCAGCACATAGGCTGCCGCCACGCCTACATCATAGGCCAGTTCTGCGTCAAGACCGGCGTTGACCACGCCGCGAATCCCATCGGTTCCAAACAGTTTACCCATGCTAGATTACCTCTTTCTACCGAAATCATCCAAACGATATTGGAAAGTTCCTATTTGCCTTGTAGGGGCCGATACCCTCATCGGCCCGCGCCCGCACACCGGGCAGTCGTGGGTTGTCTACAAACTTATATCATCACTTTTTATATCATAGACACTAAAAGCTCAGCTGCTCCATTCCCACCCCGCCGGGGACGGCCAGGCCCAGGTGCTCATAGGCCCGCCGGGTGACGCACCTGCCTCTGGGCGTGCGGGTGAGGAAGCCCATCTGCATCAGATAAGGCTCGTATACGTCCTCCAGGGTGACAGCTTCCTCGTTGATGGTGGCCGCCAGGGTCTCCAGACCCACTGGGCCGCCGCCGTAGTGTTCAATAATACTGCTCAGCATACGCCGGTCAATGGCGTCAAGCCCCAGGTGATCCACCTCCAGGGCAGTCAGGGCCGCATCGGCTACCCCTCTGGTGATAACGCCTCCCGCTCGTACCTGGGCAAAGTCACGCACCCGGCGGAGCATCCGGTTGGCGATACGGGGGGTACCCCGGCTACGCTTGGCGATCTCCATAGCGCCGTCAGCCTCGATGGGTACATCCAAAATGCCCGCGGATCTGGTGACGATGAGAGCCAGTTCCTCCGGGGTGTATAGCTCCAGCCGCAGGGTCACACCAAACCGGTCCCGCAGAGGGGCGGACAGCTGGCCCGCCCGGGTGGTGGCTCCGATGAGGGTGAATTTGGGCAGGTCCAACCGGATAGAGTTGGCAGACGGTCCCTTGCCAATGATGATATCGATGGCAAAGTCCTCCATGGCAGGATACAGGATCTCCTCCACCGACCGGTTCAGCCGGTGGATCTCATCCACGAACAGGATGTCGTTTTCCGCCAGATTGGTAAGCAGGGCCGCCAGATCGCCGGGCTTTTCGATGGCCGGGCCGGAGGTGATGCGGATGTTGACCCCCATCTCGTTGGCAATGATGTTAGAGAGGGTGGTCTTGCCCAGACCCGGGGGGCCGTGGAGCAGCACATGGTCCAACGGCTCGTTCCGCATTTTGGCAGCCTGGATAAAGACCTCCAGGTTGCCCTTGGCCTTGGCCTGACCGATGTATTCGTTTAAGGTTTTGGGCCGCAGGGAGCCCTCGTTCTCGTCATCCCGGGTGAGGGATGTGGTCACCAGAGGCTCCTCGGTCTCAAAGCCGTCTTCAGAAAATGCAATGCTCAAAGTCTCACTTCCTTATCCACGCCACCCGTCCAGCAGCTCCTCCACTTTGTCCAGGAAGGCGCCCTCCCCCAGGGTGTTGATCTTGAACAGCATGGCCTGACTGCCGCCGGAGGTAATGGCGGACAGGAACAGATGGGGGCCGTTGCCCACCAGAGTCAGGTTCAGGCTCACCCGGTTGCCCCCCATAAAGCTGTACCGCTCATACACCCGGACGGCCACCCGGAAGGAGCCGTTGTGGTAGTCGCTGCTGTCCTCCCAACTGGCGGAGGAGCTGCCGCCCAGAATCCCGTCGTGAAGATAGTCCAGCAATGCGTCAAAGCTGCCGGTCAGATCCCGCTCCAGTTTGGCCATGGTGGTTCCTCCTTCCGGGGGATTACCCCTTCATCATTTTCTTGAGGGCCTGCTTGATGATGTCCTCCAGGCTGAGGGTGTCCACGTCGATGCCCTTGAGAGCCATGCCGATCTCGGTCTGGGAGTAGCCCAGCACCGCCAGAGCGGCGGCCGCCTCGGAGGACTTGTTCTCCGGGATCACCGTGACCCCGGTGCCGCCGTAGCTCTCACCGCTGGGGCTGATCTGGCCCTTGGCCAGCTTATCCTTCAGCTCCAGGATGATGCGCTGGGCGATCTTCTTGCCGATGCCCTGGGCCACGGTAAGGGCCTTCTCGTCCCCGGTAATGATGCTCATGGCCAGGGACTCGGGGGTGGCGGAGGACAGGATGGACAGGGCCGCCTTGGGTCCCACACCGGATACCGAGATCAACAGCTGAAAGCAATTGAGCTCGTTTTCCGTAGCGAAGCCGTACAGCTCCATGGCGTCCTCCCGGACGTTCAGGTGGGTAAATAGCTTGGCGCTCTCCCCTTTTTTCAGCCGGGCCAGGGTATTGTTGGTGGTGCGGCAGGCATAGCCCACCCCGCCGCAGTCGATGACCGCCAGATAGGGGGCGGTATGGGCTACGGTTCCTTTCACATAGTAAAACATAATCGTAAACTCCTAACGGCGTGTCTCATACCGGCCGCTGCCCGGCCGGTTGGCGTCGGGGCTCTGGAGCCGGGAGGTGTACGAGCGGGCGTGGCACAGAGCGATAGCCACCGCATCGGCGGCGTCGTCCGGCTTGGGGACAGCTTTCAGGTTCAAAAGCCGCTTTGTCATGTCCATAACCTGCCGTTTTTCCGCCTTGCCGTAGCCCACCACCGCCTGCTTCACCTGGCTGGGGGTATATTCGTAAATGGGCACCTGGTGCCGTTCCGCCGCCAGCAGCAGCACCCCCCGGGCCTGGGCCACGCCGATGCCGGTGGTGATGTTGTTGTTGAAGAAAAGCTCCTCGATAGCCATGGCCTCCGGCTTGAATTGCTCCAGCAGCAGGTCCATATCATTGGAGATCTGGAGGAGCCGGGCGGGCAGGGCCTCACCCGCCGGGGTGGTAATGGCCCCGCACTGGACCAGCCGGGCCCTCCCCCCCGCCGCCTCCACCAGGCCGAAGCCCACGATGGCGAAGCCGGGGTCGATGCCTAAAATCAGCATAGCGTCGGTTTCCTCCCTGTTTTCCATACAGAGAATATTGTATCACGGCGGCCGGATGGGCGCAAGGAGGAAATAGGCCCGCCCCGGGGCGCAAAAGGGCCTGCTGCAAAATAGCTGTTTTGCACAAACCTGTCATTGCGAGCCAGTGCGCACACTGGCGTGGCAATCCGTTTCCCCGGCAAAAGGGACGGATTCCCACGAAA
>NZ_CAJFGT010000045.1:0-21573 GCF_904377885.1 Flavonifractor sp. An112
AAACGGGCCAGCTGCAAGTTTCTTGCAGCTGGCCCGTCCGGTCAGATCCCTTTATTTTGAGGAATGTCAGGCAGGGAGTCAAAGCCCTTTTGCAGATCCTCGTCGGTGGGAATATAGTCGGTCATCTTGCCGGTGAGGTAGTTCTCATAGGCGGTCATATCGAAGTAGCCGGTGCCCGTGAGGCCGAAGAGGATGGTCTTTTCCTCGCCGCTCTCCTTACACTTGAGGGCCTCGTCGATGGCTCCCTTGATGGCATGGGCGGACTCGGGGGCGGGCAGGATAGTCTCCTGCTTGGCGAAGAGCACCGCCGCCTCAAAGACGCGGGTCTGCTCGTAGGCCACCGCCTCCATGTGCCCGTCGTGGTACAGCTTGGAGAGGACGGGGCTCATGCCGTGGTAGCGCAGGCCCCCGGCGTGGTTGGCGGAGGGGATGAAGCCGCAGCCCAGGGTATACATCCGGGCCAGAGGGGTCACCCTGCCGGTGTCACAGAAATCGTAGGCGTACTTGCCCCGGGTGAGGGAGGGGCAGGAGGCGGGCTCCACCGCCACGATGCGGGGGTTCTTCACGCCCTTCAGCTTGTCGGCCATGAAGGGGGCGATGAGGCCCCCCAGGTTGGAGCCGCCGCCGGCGCAGCCCACCACCACGTCGGGGTACTCCCCCAGCTGCTCCATGGCGATCTTGGACTCCAGGCCGATGATGGACTGGTGGAGGAGCACCTGGTTGAGCACGCTGCCCAGCACATAGCGCTTGGTGCCGCCGCTGTTGAGGGCGGCCTCCACCGCCTCGGAGATGGCGCAGCCCAGGCTGCCGGTGGTGCCCGGGTTCTCCGCCAGGATCTTGCGGCCTACCTCGGTGAGGTTGGAGGGGGACGGGGTCACGTCGGCGTCAAACACCCCCATCACCGCCTTGCGGAAGGGCTTCTGCTCGTAGGAGCACTTTACCATAAACACGTCGCAGGTCAGCCCGAAGTAGGAACAGGCCTCGCTGAGGGCGGTGCCCCACTGGCCGGCTCCCGTCTCGGTGGTGACGCCAGTGAGGCCCTGCATCTTGGCGTAGTAAGCCTGAGCCACGGCGGAGTTGAGCTTGTGGGACCCGGAGGTGTTGTTGCCCTCAAACTTGTAGTAGATCCTGGCCGGGGTGCCCAGGGCGCGCTCCAGGTTGTAGGCCCGGATCAGAGGCGAAGGCCGGTACATTTTGTAGACCTCCTGGATCTCCTCCGGGATGCCGATAAACTCGGTAGTGCCGTCCAGCTCCTGCTTGGCAAGCTCGGTGCAGAAGATGGGGGCCAGATCGTCCACCCCCAGGGGCTGGAGGGTGGCGGGGTGAAGCATAGGGTCGGGCTGCTCTGCCATGGCGGAGCGCAGGTTGAACCAACGCTGTGGCATCTGGTCTTCGGTGAGGTACAGGCGGTGAGGGATCTTGGTCATGTTCATGCACTCCTTCAAGTCTGGTTTTGCGGGAGAGGGCATGAATTTTTTCTGCAAGGCAGGCATGAAAAAACGCCCTCGTCCCAAAGATTCTCTGGGACAAAGGCGTGATAAAAACCTCTGCGGTGCCACCCGGATTGACGCATTCAAACAATGCGCCCGCTCACTTTCGCGTGCCTGCCAGCACACGCTCCCCTGATAACGGGTGGAGTCCCCGTCGCGCTACTCGGTTTCCCTTTCGCAAAGCCCTCAAAAGTCCATTCACCCGGACGCCGCCTGCCGCGATCCCACCACCCGCGGCTCTCTGTGAGGCCTTGATACCGGACTACTCCTCTTTCTCATCGGTTTGATGATTTAGTTTGGCATAGTATACCGCCCCGTTTTCTCTTTGTCAAGGGGTAATTTTGATTTTTTTGCGCTACCGGCCCGCCGCCGCCTTGGCGGCGCTCACCCGCTTGCCCGGCTTGTGGCTGCGGCGGAAGGCCTTGGCCGCCTCGCACACCACCACCGGCGTTACCGCCAAACCGGCCACCACCCCCCAGGCCCGGGGGGACAGGGACACGGTAGAGAATACCGTTTGCAGCGGGGGCACCAGCAGCACCGCCAGCTGCATGGCAAGGCCGATGAGGAAGGCTTTGTTCATAGCCGGGTTGGAGGTCACCCCCAGCCGAAGGAGGGACGCCTCCTCACTGCGCACGTCAAAGGCGTGGAAGAGCTGGCACAGGGTCAGGGTAGCGAAGGCCATGGTGTTGCCCGCCGCCAGGGAGCAGCCCGGCAGCACCCAGGCCCCCAGCACATAGGCCGCCAGGGTAAGGGCCCCCACCATTACCCCCTGCCAGGCCAGCCGGAAGGCAAAGCCGTGGGCAAAGAGGGACTCCCCCGCCTGCCGGGGCGGCCGGTCCATCACCCCCGGCTCCACCGGCTCCACCCCCAGGGCCAGAGCGGGCAGGGAGTCGGTGACCAGATTGAGCCACAGCAGCTGGACCGGGGCCAGGGGCATCTCCGGAAACCGGAACAGGGTGGCCAGGGCGATGGTCAGAATCTCGCCGATGTTGCAGGAGAGCAGGTAGTGGATGGCCTTTTTGATGTTGGCGTAGATGCCTCTCCCCTCCTCCACCGCCGAGACGATGGTAGCGAAGTTGTCGTCGGTGAGGATCATGTCCGCCGCCCCACGGGCCACGTCGGTGCCTCCCTTGCCCATGGCGCAGCCGATGTCGGCGGCCTTGAGGGCGGGGGCGTCATTAGTGCCGTCTCCGGTCATGGCCACCACCTTCCCCCTGGCCTGCCAGGCCTTTACAATCCGTAATTTATGTTCTGGAGATACCCGGGCGTATACCGCGAATTTGTCCACTTCCTCCTCCAGGGCGGGCTGGGGCAGAAAATCCAGGTCCTCGCCGGTGAGGGCCCGGTCCCCATCCCGGCAGATGCCCAGCTCTTTGGCCACCGCCACGGCGGTGAGCTTGTGGTCGCCGGTGATCATCACCGGCCGTACCCCCGCCTTGTAGCACTGGTCCACCGCCCGTTTCACCTCCGGCCGGGGCGGGTCCATCATGCCCAGCAGTCCCACAAAGGTGAGGCCCTGCTCCAGGCTGTCGCTGTCCAGGCTGCGGGGCTGTACCTCCACATCCTTGTAGGCCACCCCCAACACCCGCAAAGCCTTGCCCGCCATGGCCTCGTTGCGGCTGGTGATCCGCCGCAGGGCGCTCTCGGCCAACCGACACCGCCGGGCCAGCACATCGGGAGCGCCTTTCACCATCACCCGGTATCCCCCGCCCGGCCTGCTATGTACGGTGGTCATGAGTTTTCGTTCCGAATCAAAGGGAATCTCCCCTTTTCTGGGCCATTCCTCCCCTAATTTATTCTTATCCAGTCCAGCCCGTGCTGCCGCCTCCACCAGGGCGGCCTCGGTGGGATCGCCGGTACACACCGGGCTCTTCCCCTTCCAATTCAGCTCGGCATCGCCGCACAGGGCCCCGATGGTGAGGGCCAGATCCCGCTCCCCCTGGGAGGGCGTCCAGATATCCACCACCGTCATTTTGTTCTGGGTCAGGGTACCCGTTTTGTCGGAGCAGATCACCCCGGCGCACCCCAAAGTTTCCACCGCCGGCAGCTTTTTTACAATGGCCCGCCGCTTGGCCATGCGGCTCACCCCCAGGGCCAGCACAATGGAAATAATGGCGGGCAGGCCCTCAGGGATGGCGGCCACCGCCAGAGATACGGCGGTGAGGAACATTTCCAGCAGATTCCGCCCCTGGAGCAGCCCCACCCCGAACATCACCGCGCACACGCACAGGCACAGGAAGGATAATGTCTTGGAAATCTCCCCCATTTTCTTCTGTAAAGGTGTTTCACTTTCCCCCTTATCCATCAAGAGACCGGCGATATGACCCACCTCCGTATCCATTCCGGTGGCGGCTACCAGGCATGTGGCCCGGCCCCGGGTGACCACCGTGGCGGAGAGGAGCATATTGCGCCGCTCTGCCAGGGGGGTGTCGGGAGGCAGGGGCCCCAGGGCCCCCTTGCTCACCGGGGCGGACTCGCCGGTCATGGCGGACTCGTCGGCCTGGAGTCCGGCGGCCTCCAGGATGCGGCAGTCGGCGGGCACCAGGTCCCCCGCCTCCAGCCGGATCACATCGCCGGGCACCAGCCTGTCCGCCTCCACCCGGGTGAGCACCCCGTCCCGCAGGGCGTGGGCCGCCGGGGCGGACATTTTGCTCAATGCCTCCAGAGCCTTGCGGGCGCTGTCCTCCTGGGACAGGGAGATGATGGCGTTGACCGCCACGATGCCCAGAATGATGGCGGCGTCCAGCCAATCCTCTCCCCCGCTGGCCCACAGGGACAGGGCCGCCGCTACCAGCAGCACCAAAATCATGGGGTCCTTCAGCTGCCCCAGCAGCCGGGCCGGAAAGGACTTGTCCTTCTTGCGCGCCAGCCTGTTGGGTCCGTGGGACACCAGCCGCCGGGCGGCCTCCGCCCCGGTCAGCCCGCCCTGATTGCTCCTCAATTCCTCCAGCGCCTGCTTGGCGCTGCACGCATACCACTGTGTCATGGTGACCGCTCCTCGCCTGTTTGTTTTCCAGCTTTTGGATACAGTATAGCAGGCCTGTCCCCCGGAAATGGGGGAAACCTGGCGGGGCGGACAAGCAAAAAAGCGGCCCCCGCGTACTGCGGGGGCCGCCGTGGCTCATTGGCCGATCTCCCAGTAGGCAAACTGGAAGAACAGATTCTGTTGGGTGGGGGTCATGTTGGAGACGGCGTTCCACTGGCTGAGCACCGACCAGTTTTTGAAGCAGATCACCGCGAAGGGGGGCTCCTCCGCCAGCCGGGCGTATAGCTGCCGGGCGCTGAGGTCCCGGCTCTGGCCGTTGGTGGCCCGGTAGGTCTGGAGCAGCTGGGTGGCCTGGGCGTCGCTGTAGCCCCCGTAGTTGAGGGTCCCTCCGGCGGTGATGAGGGGGGTGAGGTCAAAGTCGGCGGTGAGCCGCACTTCCCCCAGGTAAAGGTCGAACTTGCCGCTCTGGAGGGCGGAGACATAGGCGTCCCAGTCCAGCTTGGTGAGGGTGGCCCGGATGCCCAGATCGTTGAGGCCGTTGACCAGATGCTGAGCTGCCGCCACCCGGTCCTGATTTTCGGCGGACACTACCAGCTCCAGGCTGAGGGTCTGCCGTCCGTTGACCCAGCCGCTGTCGGTGGCAGTCCAGCCCGCGGCGGTGAGGGCCTCGGCCACCGCCTGGGAGGAGTAACTGAGGGCGGAGGCCTGATCCTCATGGTAGAGGGCGCTGCCGGGGTGGACCGGCAGGGCGGCAGGCTGAGCGTGGCGGGAGAAGATGGCGGTGGATACCGACTCCCGGTCAAAGGCCCGCAGCAGGGCCTTCCGCACCCCCGCGTCGGCGCAGGGGCCGCTGACGGTGTTGAAACCCACATACACCATGGTGGAGGTGGGATAATCCAGGGTATCAAAGGAGCCGGAGAAGCCCAGGGCATTGGTGGCGGTCAGGTCGGTGGACACCAGGGAGATCTCCTTGGTGTCGAAGGCGTGGATCAAATCGTCTGCCTCCTGAATGGCCTGGAGAGGAATGGTGTCCACCGGCAGCTTCTCCCCCTGCCACCAGCTTCCGTTGGCGGTGAGGGACAGGTCGTTGCCGCTGCCGGTGAGCACATAGGGCCCGGTGCCCAGCGGGGTGCCGCCGGTCTCCTTGACGATGGGGATGTCCAGCAGGGCTGGCAGGGACCCGTTGGCCCGGGTCAGGGTCATGGTCACCGTTCCCTCTCCCGCCGTGATGGCGCCAATGTCGGTAAACCGGGCGGAGTAAAGGGCGCTGGTGCGGGCGGTCTCCAGAGAGGAAACCACCTCCGCCGAGGTGAGGGGGCTGCCGTCGGAAAAGGTGACGCCGGAGCGCAGGGTGAAGGTCCAGGTCAGCCCATCCTCCGAGGCGGTATAACCGGAACACAGCACCTGACTGACCTCAAACTGCTGATCCAGGGCAAACAGGCCCTCATACATCAGCCCACCCAGAGACAGGTTGGTGCGGTTGCCGCCGGTGATGGGGTGGAATCCGGCCTGAGGGTAGCAGGCCAGGGTAAA
This sequence comes from Flavonifractor sp. An112, assembly GCF_904377885.1. NCBI lineage: Bacteria > Bacillati > Bacillota > Clostridia > Eubacteriales > Oscillospiraceae > Flavonifractor > Flavonifractor sp. An112. The sequence continues at coordinate 6,010 of NZ_CAJFGT010000045.1, forward strand.
TTCCGCCGTCTCAGAGGTTGGGGCGGCGGAGACGGTGGGTCCCGGCGTAGGGGTAACCTCCGGCTCCGGCCCGCCGGTACAGCCCGCCAGGACCAGGCAGAGGGCGGCCCCCAGAGCAGCCAGAATCCGTCGTGTTCGTTTGTTCAAGGGCAGCCCCTCCTTGTCTGTTTGCGGTATAAAAAATGTCTTTCCGGGAATTCACTTCCCGGAAAGACACCCCGACCCGCGCCACGAGCGCGAAACCGGGGGTATCGAGCCAAGTCGCCGGCGTTTCGTCGGCACGCAGGCTCGTATCTAGGGGGTCGGAGGCGCCGGGGGCGCCTCCGATGGAAATCCAGCGGAGCCACATCCCGCTTTTGGATACCCCCTAGATGATTGCGATCATTGCCGCCTGGCTGCCCCGTTCGCCCTTGGTAACCCGGTGAGACCAGTATTTCTCCGGCAGGCAGGCGGTACAGTCGCCGGACACGGCGATGTGCTCGGGGTCCAGACCGGCGTTCTCCAGCCGCTTGGCGTTGAGAGCCTTCAGGTCCACATGGAACTTGCCGGTGGGCAGCACCTGGATGCAGTGGAGGGCGGAGGCCCCCATGGCCTCGGTCATAGCGTTGGGCACGTCCTCGTGGGTCTCAAAGCAGCACTTGGAGATGCCGGGGCCGATGGCGGCCAGAATATCCAGCCGGTCGCAGCCATAGCAGTCCACCATCCGCTCCACCGCCTTGGCGGCGATACCCAGAGCAGTGCCCCGCCAACCGGCGTGGACCGCCCCCACCACCCGGCGCACCGGGTCGTAGAGCAGAATGGGCAGGCAGTCGGCGGTAAAGACGGTGAGCACCACGCCGGGGATGTCGGTGACCAGGCCGTCGGCCTGCCAGGGCTCCGGCTCATCCAGGGCAATGCCCAGGTCGGCGGTGGTGACGGAGCGCACCGTGTCCCCGTGGACCTGGCTGGCGCACACCACACCCTTCACATCGGCGCCGATGGCGGCGCAGAAGCGGCGGTAATTCTCCGCCACTTTGTCCGGCTCGTCTCCCCGGTTCATGCTCAGGTTGAGGGAGGCAAACTTCCCCTCCGACACCCCGCCCAGCCGGGTGGAAAAGCCGTGGGCCACTCCGCCGGCGGCCTCAAAGCCGTCGCAGGACAGATAGAGCAGGCCATTTTTGTTGTGTTCGATGATGTTCATGGAGTCCTCCATCCGGAAATCGAAATCCGTTTTTCCGGAAATTCATTTTTCGGAAAAACACCACGACCCGCGCCGCGGGGCGCGAAACCGGGGGTATCAAAACCGTTGTGCCGCAAGGCGGCGCGGCGGTTTTGTATCCAGGGGGTCGGAGGCGCCGGGGGCGCCTCCGATAGAAGTCCAGCGCAGCCACACTTCACTTTTGGGATACCCCCTGGACGGTCCTCAGTCCTCTTCGTGCATCCCGCAGCACTTCTTGTACTTCTTGCCGCTGCCGCAGGGGCAGGGATCGTTGCGGCCGGGCTTCTTGCCCTTCTTGACGGGCTGCTTCTTTACGGTGCCGTCGGCGCCGGCGCTCTCGCCGGTGACCTTGGCCACCCGCTCGCGCTTGACGGTGGAGCCCACCTGCACCCGGGCCAGGAAGATCCGGCGGAGGGTCTCCTCCTGGATGGCGGCGATCATGCGCTCGAACATCTCGTAGCCCTCGCGCTTGTACTCCACCACAGGGTCGTTCTGGCCGTAAGCCCGCAGGCCGATGCCCTGACGCAGCTCCTGCATGGCGTCGATGTTGTCCATCCAGTACTCGTCCACCACCCGGAGCATCATCACCCGCTCCAGCTCACGCATGAGGGGCTCGCCCAGCTCAGCTTCCTTCTTGCTGTAGACCTCGGTGGCCTTCTCCAGCAGCAGCTCCTCCAGCTGGGAGGCGTCGTACTTCTGCAGCTCCTCGTCGTCGAACTTGTAGTCCTCGGGGGTGAGGAACAGCCCTCTGAACTGGGCGCACACCTCCCGCCAGTTCTCGGCGTCCATGTGCTTCTGCTCGCCCATGTGGGCCGCCACCTCGTTGGAGATGACGGTGGACAGCATGGTCTGAACGGCCTCCTTCAGGTTCTCGCCGTCCAGCACCTTCCGGCGCTGCTCGTAGATGACCTGGCGCTGGGTGTTCATCACGTCGTCGTACTCCAGCACCGTCTTACGGGTCTGGAAGTTCCGGGACTCCACCTGCTTCTGGGCGTTCTCAATGACGTTGGACAGCATCTTGGAGTCCAGGGGGGTGTCCTCGTCCACACCCAGCCGGTCCATCATGCCCATGACCCGCTCGGAGCCGAACAGACGCATGATGTCGTCCTGGAGGGAGAGGAAGAACCGGCTCTCGCCGGGGTCACCCTGACGGCCGGCACGGCCCCGCAGCTGATTGTCAATGCGGCGGGACTCGTGGCGCTCGGTGCCCAGAATGAACAGGCCGCCGGCGGCACGGACCTTCTCGGCCTCCTCCTTGATCTCGTCCTTATACTTGGCCTCCGCCTCGGTAAACATCCGGCGGGCCTCCAGGATCTCCTGGTTGTCGGTATCGGCAAAGCCGGTGGACTCGGCGATGAGCTCGTCGGACAGTCCGGCCTTCCGCAGTTCGGCCTTGGCCAGGAACTCGGCGTTGCCGCCCAGCAGAATATCGGTACCACGGCCGGCCATGTTGGTGGCCACGGTGACGGCGCCCAGCTTGCCGGCCTGAGCCACGATCTCGGCTTCCTTCTCGTGGAACTTGGCGTTCAGCACGTTGTGGCGTATGCCCTTGCGCTTGAGCATCTCGGAGATCTGCTCCGACTTCTCGATGGAGATGGTGCCCACCAGCACGGGCTGGCCCTTGGCGTGGCACTCCTCGATCTGCTTGATGATGGCCCGGTATTTGCCGGCCTCGGTCTTGTACACCACATCGGGGTTGTCGATGCGGGCCAGGGGCTTGTTGGTGGGGATCTCCACAATGTCCAGGGAGTAGATGGTGCCGAACTCCTCCTCCTCGGTCATGGCGGTACCGGTCATGCCGGACAGCTTGTGATACAGGCGGAAGTAGTTCTGGAAGGTGATGGTGGCCAGGGTCTTGGACTCCCGGGCCACGGTGACCCCCTCCTTGGCCTCGATGGCCTGATGGAGACCCTCGTTGTAGCGGCGGCCGTACATGAGGCGGCCGGTGAACTCATCCACGATGATGACCTCGCCGTCCTTCACCACATAGTCGATGTCCCGCTTCATCAGGCCCCGGGCCTTGATGGCCTGGTTGATGTGGTGGGACAGAGTGGTGTTCTCCGGGTCGGCCAGGTTCTCGATCTGGAACTGCTGCTCGGCCTTGGCAATGCCACGGGCGGTGAGGGTGACGGTGCGGGCCTTCTCATCCACGATGTAGTCGGCGTCCACGTCCGGGTCCTCTTCCTCCTTGGTGTCCACCTTGGCCACCCGCTGGCCCTTCAGGCGGGCCACGAAGGCGTCCACAATGGTGTACAGCTGGGTGGACTTGTCACCCTGGCCGGAAATGATGAGGGGGGTACGGGCCTCGTCGATGAGGATGGAGTCCACCTCGTCCACGATGGCAAAGGCGTGGCCCCGCTGCACCATCTCGGTGGCGTAGATGCACATATTGTCCCGCAGGTAGTCGAAGCCGAACTCGTTGTTGGTGCCGTAGGTGATGTCGGCGGCGTAGGAGGCCTTGCGGTCCTTGGGCTGGATGTCGTGGATCACCAGACCCACGGTGAGGCCCATGAAGCGGTAGACCTTGCCCATCCACTCAGAGTCACGCTTGGCCAGGTAGTCGTTGACGGTGACGATGTGGACACCCTCGCCGGCCAGGGCGTTGAGGTAGGCGGGCAGGGTGGCCACCAGGGTCTTGCCTTCGCCGGTCTTCATCTCGGCGATACGGCCCTGATGGAGGATGATGCCGCCGATGAGCTGCACCCGGTAGGGCTTCATACCCAGCACACGCCAGGCCGCCTCCCGGCAGGCGGCAAAGGCTTCGGGCAGGATATCGTCCAGGGTCTCGCCATTGGCCAGACGCTCTTTAAATTCAGGAGTCTTGGCCTTGAGCTGCTCATCGGTGAGCTTGGAGTACTCCTCGTCCAGGGCCTCGATCTTGTCCACGATGGGTTTGATGGCCTTGAGCTCCTTGGCGGAGCTGGTGCCGAACAGCTTTTTCAACAGTCCCATGTGATTGTTTCACCTTTCTGATCTTCCACAGCGCAAAACGCGGCTGTTGACATTGATTCAGTTTCCTAGTATAGCATAACCCCTGAAAAGAAAAAAGAGTAAATTGTGAACAAATTGCATGATCTACCCTTTTCTGTTCCAGATCGCGGATCTTATTCTCTTTATGCAAAAAGTGTGCAATTCTGCACACCTGCCGGTGGAGAAACTATGATACACTCTTTCCAAGTCCCCGACCGGGTAGTATAATGGATGACAGTTACCTTTTTGTAAATTGTTTCTATCCCATAAAGAAAGGAGGGGCGCTGTGAAAACCACGGATGAACTGCGCAATGCCATCCGCTCGTCCTCGGATCCCGCCATGCTGGCGGGGGGCGCTTTTACGCCGCCGGACTTCACTTTTTATCTGTGCAACCTGCTGGAGCGGCGGGGCTGGCTGGTGAAGGACGCCATCCGGGCCTGCTATCTGGAGCGGTCCTACGGCTACCAGCTCTTTAACGGCACCCGTCCTCCCACCCGCACCTTTTTGCTTCGGCTGGCTCTGGCCCTGGACCTGGGGGAGGAGGAGACCCAGAAGCTGCTCACCCGCTGCGGCAAGGCCTCCCTCTATCCCCGCAGCCGGTTTGACGCGGCGGTGCTCTACGGCCTGACCCACCACCTAACCCTGGAGGAGACCGACGAGCTGCTCCTCTCTCTGGGAGAAGGGGGGCTTCTGTGAGCCGCACCGAGGAATTCCGCAATCATTACCGGCAGGTGGTGGACAGTCTGGCCCTGCCTGACCGCATTGCTCTGGTCTACCGGCCGGAGGCCTGTCTGGCGGAGCGGGAAAGCCGCAGCGTGTGGCTCCTCCGCCGCCGGTGCGACGAGGCTCCCTATGTGCTCAAGATTGCCCGGGAGGGGGGCGAGGACCTGGAGGAGGAGTTCCGGCTGCTCACTCAGCTCTACCCCGCTCTGGCGGGCCGTGTGCCTTTGGCCGCTGACTGCTTCCGGCAGGAAGAGACCGTCTATCTGGTCCGCAGCTACCTGCCCGGGCAGTCTCTGACCCGTTATCTGGACCGCACCGGCCCCTGTGACGAGGCAAGCTGCCGTCAGATGGGGCTGAAGCTTTTATCCCTGCTGGACCAGCTCCACCGGATGGACCCGCCCATCATCCACCGGGATATCAAGCCGGACAACATCATCATAGGACCCGACGGAGATGTGGGGCTCATTGACTTCGGCATCGCCCGACAGTACAAGCCCCACCGGGACAGCGACACCCGCATTATGGGCAGCTCGGTCACCGCCGCCCCCGAGCAATACGGCTTTGCCCAGACCGACGAGCGCACCGACCTGTACGCCCTGGGCGCCACCCTGATTTGGACCCTCACCGGCTCCTACGACCGGGACAGTCTGGAGGCGGCTCCGGTATCCCGGCAGCTGAAGGGGGTCCTGCGCAAATGCACTGCCTTCAGTCCCGAAGACCGCTACCCCACCGCCGCAGCACTGAAGGACGGGCTGGGCGGCAAGGCCCGCGGGAGGCAGCGCAAACTCTTAGCGGCGGTCTGTGCCCTGGCCCTGTGTCTGGGGGCCGCCGGAGCTGTGGCTCTTCCCCGAATGCAGGGGTCCCAGCCGGTGGAATTTTCCTCCTACTGCCTGGAGCTGGCGGTGCGGGAGGAGCTGGACCGCCCCGACGGGGAGGTCACCTACAGCGACCTGGAGCAGGTGGAGCGGCTGGCTCTGCTGGGCAATGAGGTGCTGGAGGACCCCTCGTCCTACTCCTATTATATGAATGATATGACTGGCGATACCTCCCGGGGAGATGTGTCCGACCTGTCCTTGCTGGCCAGTATGCCCAACCTGAAGGAAGTATGGCTGTGCCGGCAGCAGATCTCCGACCTGTCCCCCCTGGAGGGGCTGCCCATCACCACCCTGGTGCTGTGCGACAACTCCATTGAGGACCTGTCTCCCCTCTCCTCCCTCACCAGCCTGAGCACCCTGTGGCTGGGGGGCAACACCCCCTCCGACCTGCCCCCGCTGGCGGGGCTCACCAGGCTGCGGGACCTGAATCTGGACGGAGTGGGCGACAGCGGCCAGCTCACCCCCCTGGACAGCCTGGCCCCCCTGTCCGGACTACCTCTGGTCCGTCTGTCCCTGGGCTGGCGGACGGTGTCCGACGGAGACTGGTCGGTACTGGGTACCCTGCCCCTGCTGGAGGAGCTCAGTCTGTGGGGGCCGCCGGAGGAGGCGGTGTCCGCCCTGGTGGAGCGGGACCAGCTGCCCATTCTCAACATGGGCCTGCTGCCCTGTGAGGACCTGTCCATTCTGGCGGGCTGCCCGGTGGTGGACCTGCGTCTCCACGCCGGACAGAACTCCCTGGAAGGCGCGGGAGACCTGCCCCGGCTGCGCAACCTGGGGCTGTTCAGCTCCAACGTCACCGACCTCTCCCCCCTGGCAGAAGCCAAACTGCTGGAGACCTTCTGCTTCAACGGCCCCGCCCTCCCCGACTTTTCCCCCCTGTCCGCCCTGCCCCGGCTCAATACGGTGCTGGTGCCCCAGTCCATGACGGTGGCGGCGGAAGCGGCCTGCCCCGGCCGGGTCAGCCTGCTGGGTTAACCCTAGTACCGGTTCCAACGCAAGTGTGCTGTTATGCACACCACTTTTGCACAGTACTGTGGTATGCTGGTTTCAACTCCCAAAAACGGGCAGTTCAGACCCGCAGTTTACGAAAGGAAGTGTCTCTATGAAGAAAAAGACCCGCATTGCCGCCCTGGCGCTGACCCTGGTGCTGGGCACCGGCACCGCCGCCCTGGCCGCCGGTAATCTGGTCAACATCGCCGTCAATCCCGGCATGAAGCTGTCCATCGACGGCGAGGCCTTTGTGCCCACCGACGTCAACGGCAAGGAAGTGGATGTATTTGCCTACAACGGCACCACCTATGTGCCCATCCGTGCCATCAGTGAGGCCTTTGGCAAGGCCGTCAGCTACGACGCCTCCACCCAGACCGCCGTCATCCAGTCGGTGCTGCCCCCCTATGACCCCGACCAGGTGGAGTATGTGCTCTCCTACGCTCCCGAGACCTACACCGACGAAAGCGGCAACCCGCAGACCTGGTACAACGGCGTGGGCTACGAGTTCCGCTGGTGGCTGCCCGAGGAGCAGCAGAACAGCAGCTTTACCGTCAAGCAGGTGTCCGGCCAGCTGCCCGACGGCATCACCCTGGTGGGCGACCACCTGGAGGGCGAGTGCCAGGGCGTGGCTGAGACCGACGTCACCTTTACCGTCACCCCCAGAAACGGCGAGGCCGTCACCCGCACCCTCCACTTCCAGTTCATGGAGCCTGATGAATTTGCGGTGGCTCCCGTCATCCTCTGGGGCAAGGTGGGCGATCGCGTGGACCGGGCCGGCATCAACTCCTTCTTTGACGGCATCTTCTACACCGCCGACGACCTGACCGCCGACCGGGAGATCCCCGGCTCCTCCCCCATCGGCACCCAGGAGGCCCTGGACGCCCTGGCGGAGTACGGCCTGTCCCTGGACTACGAGGTCCAGGAGAATGAGGACGGCTACCGCTGGGCCGACAAGTACCTGACCGGCACCTTTACCCAGGCCACCGACGGCTGGGTGAAGATCTCCATCCCGGTATACGCCACTGCCGGTTCCTCCAACCCGGACTTCCCCATGGAGGAGAATTTCTGGTACGCCAACGATGCCGACGGCAATCCCTATGTGGTGTCCGGCACTGTGGACGTGTATCTGAACATCGTCGGCTTCTGATCCCGATCCCATCTTTCTTTCCCTATACAGAAGGGGCCCGGCGCAATGCGCCGGGCCCCTTCTGCCTGTTTTACGGTTGGTCTGCCGGGCTTTGCGCCCCGGTCTTGCCGTAGTCCCCCATTACCTTCCGGCCCCACTTCAGGGGGTCCTCCCCCTTCTTGAGCCGCAGGGCCAGGTAGGGCTTCTCTCCGGCGGAGAAGAGCAGCCGCCCCCGGTAGTGCTCCAGAGCGCACAGGGCGCTCACCCGCTGGAGGTCAAAGCCGTCCAGGTAGAATTGCAGGCCGCCTCCCTGCTGGCGGATCTGCACCACCCCATTCTCGGCGGCAGCCGCCCGCAGCAGAGCCACCGAGATCAGGTTGTTCACCGTCCGGGGCGGGTCGCCGTAGCGGTCGATGAGCTCGTCGGTCACGTCGTCGGCGTCGGCCTCGGTGCGGATGGCGGCAATGCGCCGGTACAGGTCCATCCGCTCCTCCGGGGAGGGGACGTACCGGTCGGGGATGGAGGCCGCCACACTGAGGTCGGCGGCGCACTCGGTGCGCTTGGGGATGGGCTCGCCCCGCTCCTCCAGCACCGCCTCCTCCAGCAGCCGCAGGTACATATCGTAGCCCACGCTGAGCATGAAGCCGGACTGCTCCGGGCCCAGGATGTTGCCCGCCCCCCGGATCTCCAAGTCACGCATGGCAATCTTGAAGCCGGAGCCGAACTCGGCAAACTCCCGGATGGCCCCCAGCCGCTTGGAGGCCACCTCGGTGAGCACCTTCCCCTGCCGGTAGGTGAGATAGGCGAAGGCCCGGCGGGTGGACCGGCCCACCCGGCCTCTGATCTGGTGGAGCTGGGCCAGGCCCATCTTGTCCGCGTCCTCGATGATGAGGGTGTTGGCGTTGGCGATGTCAATGCCGGTCTCGATGATGGTGGTGCACACCAGCACATCCACCTCGCCCTCGCTCATGCGGGTCATGACCTCGTTGAGCTCCTCCTGGCTCATTTTGCCGTGGGCCACTGCCACCTCCACGTCCTCCCCCAGAATCTCCTTGATGCGGGCGGCGGTGCGGGTGATGGTATCCACCCGGTTGTGGAGGTAGTACACCTGGCCGCCCCGCTCCAGCTCCCGGCGGGCGGCATCCATCAGCACCCCCCAGTCGTGCTCCAGCACATAGGTCTGCACCGGCTGGCGGTCCATGGGGGGCTCCTCCAGGGTGGACATATCCCGGATGCCCGAGAGGGCCATATTCAGGGTGCGGGGAATAGGGGTGGCCGACAGGGTAAGCACGTCCACCTGCTTGGACAGCTCCTTGAGCCGCTCCTTGTGCTGGACGCCGAAGCGCTGCTCCTCGTCGATGACCAGCAGTCCCAGGTCCTTGAATTTTACGTCCTTCTGGAAGAGCCGGTGGGTGCCGATCAAAAGGTCGATCTGCCCGGCTTCCAGCCGCCGCAGGGTCTCCTTCATCTGGGCGGCGGTGCGGAACCGGCTCACTACGTCGATCTCCACCGGGTACTTGGCAAAGCGCTGCTTGGCCGACAGGTAGTGCTGCCGGGCCAGCACGGTGGTGGGCACCAGAATGGCGGCCTGCTTGCCGTCCAGCACGCACTTCATAATGGCCCGGAAGGCCACCTCGGTCTTGCCGTAGCCCACGTCGCCGCACAGCAGCCGATCCATGGGCCGGGCGGTCTCCATGTCCCGCTTGATCTCGGCGATGCACCGCAGCTGGTCGTCGGTCTCGGCGTACTCGAACTGCTCCTCAAATTCGTGCATCCACTCCGAGTCGGGGGAGAAGGCAAAGCCGGGCTGCCGCTGCCGCTGGGCGTACAGCTGGATTAAGCCCTTGGCCAGGTCCTTCACCGCCTTCTTGGCCTTGGACTTGGCCCGCTCCCAGTCGCCGCCCCCCAGCTTGGACAGCTTGCGCTTCTCGTTGGCGTCCTCGCCGCCGCCGATATACTTGCTCACCAGGTCCAGCTGGGTGGCGGGGACGTACAGAATGTCGGTGCCGGCATAGGCGATCTTTACATAGTCCTTCTCAATGCCGTCCACCACTTTCTTGGTCATCTCCACGAACCGGCCCACACCGTGGTGCTCGTGGACCACCAGGTCCCCGGGGGACAGGTCGGCATAGGATTTCAGCTTCTGCCGGTTGGTGGCGGGCTTGCTCCGGCGGCGCTTGCCCAGGGCGGACTGGCCCTCGGTGAGCACCGCCAGCCGCCCCACCGGGTACTCCATACCGGCGGTGACGCCCCCCACGGCAATGACCGCTTTGCCGTAGCCGGGCAGGTCGTGAAGCTCAAAGTCCACGGCGGTGGTCATCTTCTGCTCCCGCAGCAGGGCCTGGAGGTTGAGGGCCCGCTGCTGGCTGCTCACCAGCACCACGGTGCGGAAGCCCTCGGAGACGTAATGGGCCAGGTCGGAGACGGCGGTCTCCAGACTGGCGCCGTAGGAGGGCAGCTGCTTGGCCAGCAGGTTGAGCACCGTCCGGGGCCGCCGGGGATAGGTGGAGGCGGCGAAGGCGTCCAGGTAGCACACCGGCCACTCCTCCAGCACCTGCCACAGTTCCTCGGGGGTACGGGCAAAGTCGGCCAGATCCCCCGCCAGCTCGCCCCGCTCCATCAGGGACTTGGCGTCCTCCCCCAGCTGCCACAGGTAGTTCTTCCCCCGCTCGGCCACCCGGCCGCTCTCGCTGAAAATCACTACCGCGTCCTCCGGCAGGTAGTCGGCCGCCGTGGCCATCTGGGGGTAGATGAGGCTTACATACCGGTCCATGGCCGGGAAGGAGGTACCGGCGTCCAGCCGCTCCTTGTCCTCCTCCAGGGTCTGGACCAGCTTTTCCGACCCCTTACGCTTGCGGGTACGGGCGATCAGCTTGTCCAGGCCCTCCAGCAGCCCCGCCCAGCCGCCGGGGGTGAACTGGGGCAGCACCTCGGCAGCGGGCAAAATCTCCGCCTCGCTGATGTTCTGGATGCGCCGCTGGGTGTCCGGGTCAAAGAAGCCCATGGCGTCCACTTCGTCCCCGAAGAACTCCACACGCACCGGCTTCTGGTGGGCGGGCGAAAAGAAGTCCAGAATACCTCCTCGCAGGGCGAACTGGCCCACGCCCTCCACCTGCTGGCACCGGGCGTACCCGGCGGCGGTGAGGGTGTCGGTGAGCTCGTTCAGGTCATGGGCCTCCCCCATCCGCACCACCTGGGCCGCCTGGGTGAGCAGGGTCTTGGGGATGGTGCGCTGAAGGAGAGACTCCACCGTACACACCAGCAGGGGGCACTCCCCCGCCGCCAGAGCACGCAGGACAGACAGACGCCGGTGCTCATACTGCCGGGACACCACCGCCGCGTTGTGGAAGGTGAACTCCCGGGCGGACAGGGTGGCCACCTTTTCCCCGGAGAGAGCGGCCAGATCCTTCTCCATCCGCTGGGCCTCCCCCTCGTCGGCGCACACCACCACCACCGGCCGCTCCAGCTCCTGGTGGAGCCCGGCGGCAAAGTGGGCCCGGTGGACCGCCGACAAGCCGGAGAAGGCCACCGGGCAGGCCCCGTTGTCAATGGCCGCCGTCAGGGCACAATATTCCGGGATATCCTTCAGCGCGGACAGCAGTTGTTTCATGGTACACCTCGAAGATATAGAAAAATTTGGAAGTTATAAGCGCACCTTACCCCGGTGCAGGGGCCCGCCTCAGGGGGCGGCACTCTCCGCCTGGCGGCAGAGGGCCAGAATGCCCTCCACCGTACGGAAGGCATCCCTGGGCACCCGGGTGGGCTGAATCTGGATGCCCAGATCCTCCAGCCCCTCCAGCAGGTCGATCATGGCCAGGGAGTCCAGGATGCCCTCCTCCAGCAGGTCGGCTCCGGGGCGGAGGGCGTCCTTGGTACCGCAGACCTGCACCAGCAGATCCCGGATCACATCGTCACCCATCATCATAACATCTCCTCCAGCCGTTTCCGGTCGCATTTTCCGTTGGGGGTCAGGGGCAGCCGGTCCAGCAGCCGCCACTGGCCGGGGATCTGGTAGGGGGGCAGCCGGTCCGCCAGGGCCTGAGCCAGTTTCTCGGGCTCCAGCCCGGTCCCCTCCACAAAGGCGGTCAGGCCCTTCACCTGTCCCGCCCCATCCCGCCGGGGGAGCACCGCCGCCCGCTCCACCTGGGGCAGAGCCTCCAGTTCCCCCTCAATGCGGGCGGGCTCCAGCCGGTACCCCTTGTACTTCAGCTGCAAATCCCGCCGCCCCGCCCAGTAGAGCAGGCCGTTTTCCACATAACCCAGGTCCCCTGTGGAATATTTGCCCCCAAACCGTGGAGAAACACTGGCTCCGGTGAGGATAATCTCCCCTTCCTCCAGAGAGATATCCACAGCCCCCTCCCCAACTGTGCCGATGGGCAGAGGCCCGCCGCACATCTCCCGGGAAATAGGAACAGCACATACGGCGCAGGTGGCCTCGGTGGGACCGTAGGCGTTGAGGAGAGCCACCCCGGGAAACCGCTCCAGCAGCCGCCGGGCGGCGGCGGGGGGCAATACCTCTCCGCAGGAAAAGACCGTCCGCAGACGGGGCAGCCGGTCGGGACCGAAGGAGGGCTCGGTCAGGCAGAGACGCAAAAAGGAGGGGGTGGCCACCAGCAGAGACAGGCCGCTGGCCTCCAGCCGGCGGAACAGAGCGGGAAAGTCCTCCTTTTCCCCTGGGGTGAGGGCCACGTGGGTGCCGCCCCCCAGCAGGGACAGATAGAGGTCGGCCACCGACAGGTCGAAGGACCAGGCAGCCTGGCCCACCGCCGTCCCGCCCAGGATGGCGGCAATATCGGGCAGGGCGGAGGCCCATTGAAGGAAGTGCTCCAGATTGCTCAGGCTCACCTCCACCAGCTTGGGCTTTCCGGTGCTGCCCGAGGTAAAGATCTCATAGGCGATGCGGTGCGGGTCATCGGGGAGCGGGCAGGACAATCCGGAGGAAAAGCCCTCCTCCGCCCTCTGCCGGTCCAGCAGAACCGCACCCGCCTGCTCCAGCAGTTCCCGCTGTCCCGCCGGGGGCAGCAGAGGGTCCAGGGGCAGATAGGGCCGCCCCGCCAGCAGGCAGGCCACAAAGGCCACCGGCACCCAAACCTCACCCGGGTCCCCCACAAGGGCCACCGGGCCGGTGCCTTCCGCCCTCAGTTTGGCCGCCAGGCCATAGGCCATGGGCCACAGTTCTCCCCAGCGGACCACTTCTTCCCCCGCCGTCAGGGCTGGCCGGTCCCCCAGAGATTCACTGTGGGCCTTGATTCGTTCCAGCAGCATAGCGGACTCCTTTCAGCGCGGTAACATCTGATCCGCCGGGATGAGGGCAGGATCAAAGAGCACTTTGGAGTGGTTGTCCAGCAGCAGCTCCCGGCCCACTTCCGCACCGGTGGCCCGGTCGCAGGTAATGCGGTAGACCTGACTTACCCGGTAGTATTCCTCTCCCTCCCGGACATAACCGCTCCCCTCCTCCCGCAGCCGGTAGCGCAGGGGGAAGAGGGCCGTCCCCCGCAGCTCGCCGCACAGGTCGTCCTCATCCAGCCACACCCGCAGCTGGACAGGCTGATCGGTGTCGTTGCGGAAGCGGTAATCCACATGGGGATAAAAGATGGAGGTGCCGGTGCCGAAGGGCACCCGGCGGCGGTCGTCGGGAAAGAGGGCGTCCGAGTGGTGGTGCAGCTCGGTGACGGTCAGGGGGCTGTGGAGCACCAGGTAGTGGATCAGGTTGGCCAGCTGGCACAGTCCGCCCCCCACCGCCCGGCCCAGGGTCCCGCTGGCGATGGTGAGTCCGTCCTGGTAGCCCTTCCGGGCGGAAGGCTTGCCCACCAGGCGCCAGAAGGAGAAGCTCTCCCCCGGCGCCACCACCACCCCGTCGATGCAGGCGGCGGCCAGGGCCAGATTGGTCCGCTTGCTGCGCTGTAGGTCCATATCCACTCCGGTCAGCCGCCGGAGCACCGGGGAGCGATGCCCCTTGAGGAGCACGGGCAGCTCCTCCTCGCACCGCCAGGTGGACCAATGTACCCCACCCCGCCGGTCAGCCAGGGCCTTGCGCGCCCCCTCTTTCCACAGGGAGATCCGGTAGCACACCGGACCACACTGACAAAACAGCCTGCGTCCCGCCATGGAGATCACCTCCCAAATCCGTCGCGCCCCCCTGTGAAAAAGGAGCGGGCGCGCCCGCTCCTTTTATCCTAGCATCCCCGGTGGGAATTGCAAGTTACGATTTGGCAACAGCGGCCCACAGGTTCACAGCCGGCGCATCATGCGCCGCTCCCGGTAGGTGGTTCCGTCAAAGGTATACTGAATCTCTCCCACGGTTTGAAAGCCCAGCTTTTCGTACAGCTGATAGGCCGCCGTATTTTCCAATTCCACATGAAGATAGAGCTCCCCCACCTTCATCTCTTCTCTCATAAAGTCCAGGAAGCGGAGCACTGCCTCTTTGCCCAGTCCTTGCCCCTGATACTGTGCGCCGATCATAAACCGGCTCATGCACCAGCCCGGAATTTCGGGGTCATAATCAAACAGGACAAAGCCCACCATAGTGTCGTCGGAATAGACGGCCCGGGTATACAGACCCTCTTCAAACCGGGCCTCCACCAAAGAGCGGGCATTATCTGCCACAAAGCCAGTCTGGTCCTCTCTCACCTTCAGACAGATGCAGTCCATGTAATTGCTTTGATCAATTTTACGAAAAGTAATCATATTTTCCTCAGCCGTTGAACTTGTTCATGGCCTTATCGGGACCTTCGGCAATGAGGCACTCCACCGCCTTGCCCGCCTTCTCAATGGCGGCGGTGATGGTCTTGAGATCCTCCCCCACAAACTTGGAGAGCACCCAGTCGGCCATGTCGTAATCGGGATGGGGCTTCTCCCCCACACCCACCTTCACCCGAGGGAACTGATCGGTGCCCAGGTGCTGAATGATATTCTTCAGGCCGTTGTGGCCACCGGCAGAGCCTCCCTTGCGGATGCGCAGCTTGCCCATGGGCAGGGACACGTCGTCGGAGATGACCAGCACATGGTCGGCGGGGATCTTGTAGAACCGGGCGGCCTCCCCCACCGCCTCGCCGGACAGGTTCATATAAGTCACCGGCTTCATGAGCAGCACCTTGGCGCCCCCCAGCTCCACCGTGTTGGTGAGGGCCCGGTACTTCAGCTTCTGCACCGGCACCCGCTGCTCCCCGGCGATGTGGTCGATGGTGAGAAAGCCCACGTTGTGCCGGGTGTTCTCGTACTTGTCCCCGGGATTGCCCAGGCCCACCACCAGCCACTCCACGCCGGAGGATCGATTTTTGTTGAAAAACATAATGGCTCCTTAAACAGGCAAAGGCGGGGGCAAGCCCCCGCCCTACCTGATGGTATGGTCAGATTTGATTACACAAACAGCTTGGAGACGGAAACTTCCTCATAGATGCGCTCGATGGCCTCGGCAAACATATGGGCCACGGACAGATACTTGATCTTGTCGCAGTTCACGCCCTCCTTGGCGGGGACGGTATCCAGGAAGTACAGCTCCTTGATGACGCTCTTCTCGATGCGCTCCACAGCGGGGCCGGAGAGTACGCCGTGGCTGGCGCAGGCGATGACGTCCACCGCACCGCCCAGCTCCACCAGGGCCTGGGCCGCGCCGCACAGGGAGCCGGCGGTGTCCACCATGTCGTCAAAGAGGATGACCTTCTTGCCCTGCACGTCGCCG
>NZ_CAJFGT010000046.1:0-20778 GCF_904377885.1 Flavonifractor sp. An112
TGGCGGAGAGAGAGGGATTCGAACCCTCGAGACGCTATTAACGCCTACACGATTTCCAATCGTGCGCCTTCGACCAACTCAGCCATCTCTCCATGGTGAGTGCTCTACAAGTTGACTGCATAGGACAGGCAACGGACTATATTATAGCAGATTTTTTTGCTACGTCAAGGGGTAAAATGAAAAAAAGAAAAAATTTTGATTTGATGGGGCGGAAGGCGAAAACTGGGGCTCTGCGCGCGGCTATAGGAAGCGTGGGCCAGACTATAAAATCAAGCAGGGAATTGTGGTAAATCAACAGAGAGTTTCAGGGAGAAACATATGGTAAAAGACTGTTTCTTTTTGTTATTTTTTGTATCCATCTTTGGTTACATAATTCAATAAAATGTTTACTTGGCGAAAAAATTTAAAAGCTGAATCCGTTGTGCTGCAATGGATTCAGGAAAAACGGGAAAATTTCCTATTGACTTTTTAGCTTGAAAGTGGTTACAATGTGGTTACAAAAAGATGAACAACAAGTAACAGTCTGTAACAGGAGGATTCCTAACAATGAAAAAACGAGCCCTTTGCGCGCTCGCAAGTCTGGTCCTTTGTGTGTCTTTAACCGGGCCTGCGTACGCTGCTGAGAGCGGCGTCAGCTTTGAAGTAAATGGTACGTCCCTGGTGACTGAGTTTGCCACCAAGGTAGAAAATGAAATGACGTACGTCTCCTATTGGCCTATCGTGCAGGCCCTTTATCCTGAAGCTGTGGCCGTGTGGAACAATGGCCAGGCGGAGGTTACCGCCCCCGGCCTGAAGCTGCAGATCGCCCCCGGCGCCAAGTATATTGTGGCCAACGGCCGGTACCTGTATGTGCCCGATGGCGTGAAGCTGGAGAATGGTGTGGTGCTGGTGCCTGTCCGCACCCTGTGTCAGGCCTTGGGTGCCAAGGTGGTTTGGAACGGTGCAGAGAGCGTGATCGAGATCACTTCCGGCAGCGGTCCTATTGCTTCCGGTGACAGCTTCTACGACCAGGAGGATCTGTACTGGCTCTCCCGTATCATTTACGCTGAGAGCGGCAACCAGTCTCTGGAGGGTAAGATCGCTGTGGGCAACGTGGTGCTCAACCGTGTGGCCAGCCCTCAGTTCCCCAACTCGGTCTACAGCGTGATCTTCCAGCGGAATCAGTTCACGCCGGCTTCCAACGGCCGCATCAATCGTACCCCCACTGCGGAGTGCGTCATCGCCGCCAAGCTGGCTATGGAGGGTACTAATACCGCAGGCAATGCCCTATACTTTATCAATCCCTCCATTTCCTCCAGCCGCTGGTTCAGCCGCAACTGCACTTATGTTGCTACCATCGGCGCCCACGCGTTCTTCGCATGATGAGTTATGCCGCCGCGCAGACAGCGCGGCGGCATTTTTTATGTTTTTGAAGAAAATGAAAAAAGAGATTGACAAGTAGGGAACTATATTGTATAATCTTTTTTGCATTTGACCTGGACAGGACGTGGAGAGATGTCCGAGTGGTTGAAGGAACCGGTCTTGAAAACCGGCGATGTGGAAGCATCCGTGGGTTCGAATCCCACTCTCTCCGCCACACTTTTATAAGGTATGTTCATTCGGCACGCAGAAGTACCCAAGTGGCCGAAGGGGCTCCCCTGCTAAGGGAGTAGGGCGGGAAACCGTCGCGAGGGTTCAAATCCCTCCTTCTGCGCCAACAAGCCGCAAGCGTAATCGCTTGCGGCTTGTTTTTTGTTTATTCAGATATTGTTTGAATCATAACCTGGACGCCAATTCCGCGCTCATCGAGGAACCAGAGATCTCCGGTGAAGCTGCCGTCTGGCTGGGGAGTGAGGGTAGTATAGGTCTGGCCGTCCCGTTCCTCATCCTGACGGATCAGGATGCAGTCTGTACCCTCCGCCAGAGGAAGCTGATAGCTGCCGTCGGTCAGGGCCAGGGCCTCCGCCTCGGTCAGCGTAGTCTGGTCCAGAAGCGTACCGTTCTCATCCAGTTGGAAGAAGGTGCAGGACTCCAACCGGGGGATCTCTTCCATACGCAACTCCACGGAGAGAGCATCTTGTAGAGTGCTGCCGTTGATGGTGGAGGTATATTTGGTTTCCTGTTTGAGGATAAAGCCGCCGCTACCGTAGGACTGTCCCCGGGTCAGATAGAGGGAGCCGTATTCCCGCTGATAGACCTGGAAGGCAGTCCAAATGTAATCCTGCTGGCTCAGAGCTGGAGTGGTGGCGGGACCAAAATACAGTTTGCCGGAGAGAGAATGGGTGGTCCCGGTATCTGTGATATGGGTGTTATGGACCACCTCCGCCACGTCGCTTTGGAACGCAACCGTGGCGGAATAGGGGTCCTCCGGGTCGGTGGGGGGAAGAAAGTCAAAGAAGAGAGCCTGCCCCTCCAGATCGGTGAAAGCATATCTGCCGTCGCTCTGGCGTTGGGCGTTCAGAATTTTCGTGTCCCCATAGGTCTCCCAGTTCCCTCCAAGCTCATAATCCGCAGTAGGCCGGAGGACCATGTAGTAGCCTACCCAGCGGTCCTGGGCCGGGTTTTGGGCTTCCGGCCGGGCCAGGCTGACCGGCCGGAGCAGCACCAGCAGCAGAACAATGGCGATCCCTACAGCCGGGATCAGGAACCGTCGGTCAGGGCGTCTCTTTGCCGTCATCATCCTCATCCTCCAATCGTCCATCAAAGCGCAGGATATCCCCCACGTCACAGTTGAGGTAGTAACAGATTTTGTTGATGGTGTGAAAACGTACGCCGTTGGCCTTGCCGGAGCGCAGGATAGACAGGTTGGCCTCGGTGATGCCAACCTTGGCGCACAGCTCCTTGGCAGTCATATGGCGGTCTTTCAGAATTTCGCTCAGATGTACAGTAATGGCCATAGCGGCACCTCAGATAATGGATTGGTTGTCCTCCTGGAGTTCTTTGCCCTGCTGGAGGCAGCGGCACAGCAAGTAAAGAGCGGCGGCCAGCACCAGAGAGGACAGAGGAATATACACCTGAAAATGGGACTGGAGCGGGAACGCCAGGAAGGTAAGCTGAAACAGATTTTTCAAAACGGTGAGCAGGGCGGACCACACCACCAGCTGCCGGCACCAGGAGGCCGTGAGGGCACACCGCTCCACAGCCTCCTGGCTGAACAGCCCCGTTTTCAGCACGGCGGTGAGAGAGGCTGCCTGAGCCAGCAAAAAGGCGGTGAACAGGTCGGCCACCAAAGGCAGAAGCATCAGAATAAACTGGAGGATGAGTCCGGCGGTGACAGCGTCGTTCATACTGTTGGTATTAAGGATCAGCTCATAACTGGATGGGCTGTTCAGCGAGGCCTGGACGGCCTGGCTGACAAACGCGCTGATCCGGCTGTAAGCCGTTCCAAAGGCCGCCAGCAGGGCGCAGGCCCACAGCAGGATGCGGAGTACCCCAGCCAACTGGCCGGCCTCCTGGCCCTCCAGCCGCCGCAGCACCCGCAGGACCAGCCAGGCTGCCAACAGGGAGAGATAGACGCACGGGGAGACGAAGGGCCATATTTCCGGAAGCTGCATGGGGAGCAGGGTGGGGTTGACAGAGAAAAACACCATGCAGAAGCCCACACCACAGGTGGGCAGCAGCAGCCAGTCTTCCCATACCAAGGGTCCCCGGTTCTTGGGCAGAACCAGAAGCAGCAGTGGCAGAAGGGTGACCGCCAGGGTGATTGCCCAGGCCCCCGTGTTGCCCCAGGGACCGGACAGGGAGAGCTCCCGCAGCCCCTGGCCCGGAGCAGAGAGCAGGCCTGGCAGTCCCTGCGGATCATAGCACGACAGAGCAAGGGCGGTTAGTCCTCCGACCAGAGCGGCGCATAGAAGGATCAGGATATGCTTGCGTGTCATGGTACTCACCTCAAATTATTGTTTTATTATAATTCCACCTTGAGCATAGCAGAATAATTATTGTTTGTCAATAATTATTGAGGCGAGAACGGAAGAAATATGGCGAGCGGCTTTGCACTACGACACCGAATCAACTGCGGGAACAATGGAAAGACCATTGAACCGTTTCCGGATGTAAAAAGGTAATTTGCCATGAAAAATGGCGGCACCCAATGTTGGGTGCCGCCATTTTTTGAGCTTTGTAAGTAGGGGTGGATGTGTTCAAGTCAGGATTCCCAGGTCTCCTGGCTGCCGGACTTGACATACTCGTGAGCATTGGTGGCCTCAGCGATATCGTAGTAGGCCCAGTTGTCCTTGTCCACATCGCAGAACTTGCGGAGCTGGTCACCGTGCTCGTCCACATAGTCCTCATCAGCGCTGCGGCCCAGCATCCGGTTGGTGATGACGGTGACCTCGGCGCGGGTGATGGTCTGATAGGGACGGAAGGTTCCGTCGGTAAAGCCGTTGATCCAGCCGTACTGGATGGAGCCGACTACTACATCATAGAACCAGTCGTCCTCGTCCACATCGGAGAAGATGTTCTCGCCTTCGGTGCTCAGGTCGCCGAAGCGCATCCCGATGGCGGTGAATTCCGCACGGGTAATGACGCGGGTGGGCTCAAAGCGGTCGCCGCCCACGCCTTCCAGGATGCCGATGGAGGCCAGGGTGTTGACAGCGTCAGCGTACCAGGCGTCAGCGGGCACGTCGGAGAAGGTGACGGTCTGGGTCACGTCCTTGTCCAGCAGCAGGTTGTAGAACATCTGAGCGGCCTCAGCGCGGGTCATATTCTGGCTGGGACCGAAGCAGCCGTTGGGGAAGCCCTGCAGGTATGCCAGATGATCCTTGGTGTTGAGCCAGTCGGACACACCGGTGTCATCGGGAGTGGGAGGCAGCTGACGGAAGGAGACGGAGATGGTGTGCTTCTCCTTCACATTCTTAAAGGTGTAGCTGTCCACAGCGCCTACGCTCTCGCCGTCCACCAGCACGTCGTCGATCTCATAGCCCTCGTCGGCCTTCATGGTGAAGGTCTTATCGCTGCCGCGGGAGACCAGCACGGAGCCCTTGGGGGAGATGGTGCCGCCCTCACCGGCGCTGGCAGTGATGGTGTAGCGGGTAACGCTGGGGATATCAGATTCCTCCCAAATCAGTGCAAAGGGGGAGAAACCGCCGGAACCGACCTTAAAGACAATGTGAGTATCTGTTTTCTCCAGGATGCTCACTTCAGATACCGTACAGCCTGCAATGTCTCCTGCAACTTCATTGGAGGCCATATCGCGGTGGAGACCCTCAAAGTGAAGCAGCGTAAACTCTGTGTCTTTGTTTGTGCCGGCGGGATAAGGCCAGGAAAGGGTAACATCGGCAGAGGCCTTAACCCATGTGTTTCCGTTGTGCCTGTCCACCAGATCCAGATACTTCATCTCATAATTGCGGATCATTCCTTCCGGAACAGGTTTGTCCAAGGTCTGATCGGCTTTATCCTCAAGCAGCTGAGTGCGATTGGACTCGCTGGAGGTGCTCTCGATGATGTCGTCAAACAGCAGGGCAATGCCAGTGGAATCAGTCACCGACACATTGCTGTCATTGATGGTAAATGTGACGCCATCATCGGCGGTGACTCCGGCTTTGCCGCTGGTGGCAGGCTGATTCAGGTCTGCATACTCTACCTTACTGGTCGTGCCTCGGACATTCAGAATGCCGGTATTGGAGATCACGCCGTAAGTCTCCCCGGAGGTGTTGCCCTGATCAACGGCATAGACCTTTCCCTGGTTCACAGCGCCGGGATAGATGCCCATGTTGAAGTGCTTATTGACTTCAAGCCCAACTGTAAATTGGTCGCTGACAATGGCTTTTCCCGTGTCATCGGTGAACAGCAGGCGAACAGGGTCCTGTCCATCCGTGTCCGGAACGATTTTATAAATGTCTGTGGCTGTTTCGTTATACCGGACGACTTTCCAAACCTTTCCGCTGCCTTCTTCTTTAAACCGGATATCGGTGGGGTCCAGGCCTTTCTTGGCATCAATGCGGAAGCCGAATTCCGGCAGGGAGGTGCTGCTGGTGATGGTGCCGTCCTCTGTGACATGGTTGGAGCCCTGCTCACCGCCCATATACACGGTGATATCGGCAGGATTGATGGTGACATAGTATTTGTCCTCGGCCACAAAAGCCAGCGCATAGGAAGTGCCCGGCGTCAGATCGGTCAATGTCACATCAAGGGTCTCACTGTTGACCAGAGGAAGCAGGGTCAGCGTTGCGCCGTCTGCGGGGGTGCCATCGTCCTTCAGCGGGATATAGCCCACGTGCAGGCCGATACCCTTATCAACGGAATAGGGTCTGGGCATCGAGAAGTGCAGGGTTTCCGAGTCAGCTTTAAACCAGAGAGCATTGCCCTTAACGGCCCAGTTGGCCTGATCCTCGCCGGCCTTGACCAAGGCTTCAATTTGGGATTTAGCGGTGCTGGAGGCGGTACCTAGCCACAGGGAAGGGTAGGTCTCATCCAGGGTCAGTGTACCAAAAGAGGTATTCACAGTCGCCTTTCCCTGGAGTATGCCGGATGCGATGTAGATGTTTTCGTTGGCATCCTTGGCGGAGCCGCCAGAGGCGGAAATCTGATAGGTCGTTCCGTTGTCAGAAATGGTGCCGCCGTTGAGGCGTACCTTGGATTCACCTGTAACCGTATATTTGAGGCCAGAAGAATTGCCGGAGATGGTGCCGCCGTTCATCACGAATTCGACGCCTTTGAAACCGGATTTGCCGGTTACCTCAACACCAACTCCGTTACCGGAGATAGTGCCGCCGTTCATGGTAAAGAGAGAACCATTGTTGACACGAACGGCAACGCCGGTGCCAAACAGGCCGGCGCCCTTGGTGCCGGAGATCTCTGCGCCTTCTTCCATAGTGACTTCCGGACGGCCGCCGGACTGGTTGGCAATGTAGAGCACGGTGCCCTTATTGTTTAAGATTTTGCCGCGAATGGTGTACTTGGAGCCGTTGTTGGTGTACAGCACCTGGCCGTCCGTCAAGCCTGCACTGGAAACGCAATCTTGTACAACGCCGGTGGGGCCAATCTCAATGTGGCCGTACCAGGAACGCATGACGGGATTGTTTTCCACTTTTTCCACGGTGCCGTTGACCAGGGCGGTATGCTGATAATCTTTTCCCATATCGTCCATGTAAAGGGCCATGGTTCCTTTGATGTTGGTGATTTTGGCTCCGTTCTGCATATCCAGATCACTGGAATATATACCAACTGCGGAACCTTGATTGGCACTGGTATTAAAGTCCCGGATTTCGCAGGAAGCGGTCAGGGTGATATCCGAATCACCGCGGCCATGAACCGCCAAGCCTGCGGTGCCCTGCCACATATCAGCGTCTGCTTTGATATTGAAAATATCGCCGCTGATGGTGGCAGAACCGCCGTCCACACAGACGGCACGGCCCACGATATCCCGGATAACAGCGCCGTCGTTCATGGTAATGCCGGTGCCCTGCACCCATACGGCGCCCACGGGGCCAATGCTTCCGGAGGCACCCTTGATTCGGTCTTTTACGGTGTCGTCGCAGATGACGCTGCCCTCTTCCATGGTCAGAGAGGCGCCGGCGATGACGCGGACTGCAGACATACCGCCGAAGTTCTTCAGGGTCGCGCCGCTGCCCAGAATGATCTTAGCCTGGGCACTATCTGTGCCATAGGCTGCGATCATGGCATCCTGCACACAGGAACTGTTTCCACTGGGGTCTCCACTGCTGTTGGCCTGGGTAAAAATGGTTCCTTCATACCGACCGGCATCATCTAGAGTGACATTTTCCAGCGTGACCGAAGCTCCTTTTCCGGCGGGAACCGTAACCTCGATCATGGCGGGGTTATAGGTAGAGCGGGCGTTATCTTGTATCTGGCTAAAACCATCCGTGCGGGTAATGGTATGACCATTACCATTAATCGTCACGTGCTTGTCCGCGATACGAGCGCACACATTAGCGTCAAGGTCGGATCTTACTTCAATGATAAAGTTTGAAGTGCTGGTATCGTTGTTGATTTCGGACACTGCCTTTGCCAGCGAGGCATAGGGGTTCGCCTGTGATCCATCGCCGGTCTCATCGTCGCCCTCCTCAGATACATACACAGTCTTAGCCGGTTCGGGCTCCGGCTCATTGACCGGTGCGGGGTCTGCCAAGGTATCTGCTGCCGTGTTGGGTGTGTTCTCCGGCTCCTCAGCCAAAGCTACCACGGGGAAAAGACTCAGCAGCATGGCGCAGGTAAGCACTAAGCTCAGAATATGCCGAGTGATCTGTTTCATCTGCTTTCCCTCCTATGTGAGATGTGTGCGTCTCTATGCACCTGAAATAAAGACGGTGTTGCTTTGCGGTGCGGTTGTTTGGGTATGTTGCCTGCACATACTGGGCAGCCGCACCGTTTTAGTCCGGAACGGGAATAAATAACTGCTTTCCAGGCGTGGCCTAATGAGCATTCCCACCAGACCATGCGGTGAGAACTGGCTGTTACCATCTCAGGCGTCAGGTGGCCATTTAGTGTTGGATGCCACTGAGCTGCCAGCTCAGGATCCACGGTAGCCAGATCATTAAATTCGGCCAGAACCTTTTTTCCGGCGCAATAAGGACAGCCGCTGATTCGAATGGTTCTTGCTCCAATGACAGCCTGATAGGAATGTCCCAGTTCACATTGCCACCAGACCTTACGGTTTGAGTAAGGAGAAACCTGGTGGGGCGTCAACGTTCCGTTCCGTGTGGGATGCCACTGCTTTGCAATCTCCGGGAACAGACTGGCCAAATCATTTTCACCGGGGAGGACCCGTTTCCCGGCGCATATGGGACAGCCGTTTCCAGAGACCCGAGCGGCTACTTCCGCCTGCCAGGTATGTCCCTTGGAACACAACCACCAAACTTTACGATGACTTCCAGGCAGGACCTGCCTGGGAGTCAAAGTACCATTACACGTAGGATGCCATTGCTGTGCCAACTCTGGATGGACAGTATTCAGGTCGTTTTCTCCGGGTATCAGCATCCGATTGGCACAGACGGGGCAGTTACAGCCGCTGACTCTGGATTTGATCTGAGCCTGCCACTCATGGCCCTTTGGACAAAGCCACCATACTTTCCGGTGGCTGCCGGGAAGGACCTCTGTTGGCAGTAAAGGTTGGTTTTTTACTGGGTGCCACTGACGAGCCAGGGCGGGATATTGGGAAGCCAGGTCGGTTTGACCGGGGACAGGGCGGGTACCTGCGCAGTATGGGCAACCGGATCCACCGCTGGTACGGGCGGTTGGCGTTGCGGACCATATGTGCCCATGCTCGCAGTGCCACCAGACTTTCCGCTTGCTGCCATAGCTAATCTGATCTGGAGTAACGGCTCCGTTGCGAACGAAATCCCACTGCTTGAGCAGGGTGTGTGCCCCTGTTCTCATACAATATGCGTGAAGTGTTTCCTGCATATCGACCTCCCCTCTCTGGACAGAATCTATATTCTGTCTGTTCCCGGGGACCCAAGGCTGTAATAACCTGTCGAAAAACAAAACGATGTTATCTTAAGCCTGTTCCGTAACCTCGGGATAGGCTTAAAATGGCATATAAAATAGACGGCAAACACTTGCTTTGGGAATCTAAGATGCCGTTTATGGGACAATTATATTGATTTATGTAAGTCAGACTGGTATAATATAGGAGACGGTGTAGCTATATTGGCCAGTATTTTGTGTTATCTATTTTTCTAACATGACAGAATATAGATTCCGTCCTATTGAACAAGATTTAGCTGCTCCAGCATTCGGGTATGCTCTGCACCGGTAGAGACCAGATAGATTCGAGTAGTTTCAATGGCAGAGTGGCCTAAGACATCAGCAAGCTTAACTACATCCCGGCAGGCATTGTAAAATGTCCGGGCGAACAGATGCCGCAAATTGTGGGGAAAGACTTTGCTGGTTTCCACGCCTGCTTTTTTGCAAAGTGCTTTCATTTCTGACCAAATTTGCTTTCGGGAAATAGTACGTCCACTTCTGGTGAGAAACAGCTCACCGGAAGTGATTTTGTTTTTTTGAGCGTATTTTTTCAGCTTTCGGCATAGCTTGCCGGGGATGAGAATGGTGCGGATCTTTCCCTTCAGAAAAACCTCGGCCTTGCTCTGGTGAACGGCATCTAGCGTGATATATTTTACTTCCGAGACTCGGATACCTGTGGCGCAAATAGTTTCAATCAATAAGGCCAACCGTTCATTTCCCTGGCGTACAGCGGCGGCGATTAGCCGACCGTATTCGTACCGGTTCAGCTCACGGTGATCTTCCCGGAACAGCTGCCGCTGTAGCTTAAGATGTTTAACTCTGCAATCCTGCCATCCGCAGTAGGACAGGAAACGGTCCAGTGCGGTCAGTTTGCCGTTGATGGTGGAGGGATGGTACTGGTGGGAAAGCAAGTATTCCTTCCACTGTGATACAGCGGTTTTTGACACTTGAGCGCCGGAAAGCCAGAGGAAGAATTGCCGCACTTCCCGGAGATATTTTTCTAGTGTGGCGTCGCTGCGTTCTTCCTCACGCAGATATTGTGCAAAGCGGTCAAGTAGTTCGATAGTCATGATTCGGTTAGCCATAATATCCTCCTTTGTTAGACGGTTGTTTTAGTTTTCCTTGTCTTTGGGTAGTTATTCCCAGCAGTCCGAAGTGGGTGGAAAAGAAAGTGTATAAGTTTCTTTGGATTAGAACTATTTATTCTTCTCGGGACGAAATGTGTGTGGTATACTGACCTTGCAAAGGAAATCTATGCCAGATCTTTTTTAAACTGATTGACAGGGAGGAATTATTATGTACTGGAATCGAAAGGATCTCCGGTGTAGGCGGAGAAAACCGACTCAGATTACGGCGGCCCTGACCGCCGGCGTACTGCTGCTCACCTCCACTGGCCTTTTGTCTGGGTGCAGCAGCAAACTACCGGACTCCATGGAGCAAAAGTTCCCCATCTCTGAAGAGGAGCATACCCCCAATACCAATCCCATTCAATCCCTATCCCGCATTCAGCTGCTGAACTTTGCCGGGGCAGAGGAGGCCCAGATAACCCCATCAGTACCGGCCTATACCGTGGCGCCGGGGCTGACCAATGTGATGAACACGGACCAGTTCTATCTCTCCGATGACGCGGTGAATAAACTGGAGGAGAACCTGTTTGTGGTGACTAATAGCTATGGTCATGAATTTTTTGAGGTGTATGAGAGCAACCGGTACAACCTGGTTCCTAACTTTGTAACCGTGGATTCCATGATGCATACCTATCACCTGTATTTCAGCCTGCTGCTCAGCCGGACGGAAAAGAATTACCTGGCTGACGGTCTGCTTAATCTGAGCAAGGGAATGCTGGAGAGCAGTATGGCACAGTATGATGCCCTTGAGGGCAGCGAATGGGAGGAGGCTGCCCGCCGCAACGTGGCCTTCTTCGCGGTGGCAGCCGTGCTGCAGGACCCGTCGGTCCGGATCCCTGATTACGCTGCTGATCTGGCAGAGGCGGAGGTAGACCGGATCAACGCCGCTGCCGGCATTGATACCTGCGGGATCAGTGAGACTTTTATGGACTACACTCAGTTCATCCCCCGGGGATACTACGAGGGCGACCAGGTGCTGGAGCAGTACTTCCGTGCTATGATGTGGTATGGACAGGTGAACTTTGGCCAGAAGGACGAGGACATGAGCCGCAGCGCACTGCTCATGAATTTGGCCATGGCTGACGGCAATCAGTCTGACTGGGAGATGATCTACACAGTCACCTCCTTCTTTGCGGGAGCCAGCGACGATCTGAGCTACTATGACTATAGGCCCGCCATTGAAACGGCTTACGGTGGCCTTCCGGCAGCGGTCGATCTGCCGGGCGGCGACAAGGCTTTTGATGCCTTTGTGAATGCCATTGAGGCAATGGACCCACCGGCCATCAACTCTGTGCCAGTTTGGGACGGAACGGAGGATATCCAGGAGCTGAACAAGGGTTTCCGTTTCATGGGTCAGCGCTTCACCATTGACGCTGCCATCATGCAGAAGCTGGTGTACAGCCAGGTGAAGGAGACAGCTGGCGGAGACAAACGGATGCTGCCCGACGTGCTGGATGTGCCGGCGGCTATGGGCTCTGATTTGGCTCTGGATCTGCTGAGTCAGCAGGGTGCTACCCAATATCCGGGCTTTACGGAAAACATGGACCGGCTCCGGAGCACCATTGCCCAGGCTCCGGAGTCCGCATGGAACGCCAGCCTCTACTCCAGCTGGCTGTATACCCTGATGCCTCTGTTGGAGGAAAAGGGAGAGGGGTACCCCTCCTTTATGACCAGCCAGGCCTGGCAGCAAAAGAGCCTGGAGACCTTTGCAGGCAGCTTTACCGAGCTCAAGCATGATACCGTCCTCTATGCCAAGCAGGTCATGGCAGAGATGGGCGGCGATTATATCGAAGAAGTGGATGACCGGGGTTATGTGGAGCCGGAGCCGGAGGTATTCCGCCGGTTCTATCTGCTGGCCCAGCAGACTGCCGAGGGGCTGGACAAGTACGGGCTCATCAATGATGAGGATAAGGAGAACCTGTTCCGCCTGGCGCAGCTGGCCAAGCAGCTCCAGACCATCTCGGAAAAGGAACTGCGGAACGAGACCCTGACCGACGAGGAGTATGAGCTGATCCGCACCTATGGCGGCAATCTGGAGCACTTCTGGATCGAGGCGGTCAAGGACAAAGCGGAGAGCGACTACCTGGAGACCC
The DNA here is from genome assembly GCF_904377885.1 of Flavonifractor sp. An112. Classification (NCBI taxonomy): domain Bacteria; kingdom Bacillati; phylum Bacillota; class Clostridia; order Eubacteriales; family Oscillospiraceae; genus Flavonifractor; species Flavonifractor sp. An112. The sequence goes on from NZ_CAJFGT010000046.1 coordinate 12,626, forward strand.
AGGAGATCCCCGCCTCGCTGGTGACCGATATTGCTACCGATCCCAATGGTACGGTGCTGCAAATTGCAAACGCCATGCCTCAGGAGATCGTGGTGGTGGCGCCCGTGGACGGGACCCTGCGGCTGGCCTCCGGTGCAGTGTACGACTTCTATCAATTTACCTGGCCGATGGAGCAGCGCCTGACCGATACCCAGTGGCGGCAGATGATCGGCGAGTGGGTTGGCCCCGACGGCAACTATAACTGGGAGGGCAGAGACAGCCTGGTCAAGCCCACCTGGACAGAAAGCTATCGGAGCAATTCATGGTGAGACGGAGGCTCCTGGCTGCGCTGGCAGTTGGCGCCTGTCTGCTGGTAATCGGCCTTTGGTGGGCTGCCCAAGAAGACGACCCGCCGGAGTGGGTGGTCTGGCATACAGCTGATCTGGCCGGAGAACCTGCTTGGGGCGAGCCGGAGCGTATTACCCTGGAGAACCGGCGGGTAGCTTTGTGGAGCGGAGATGAAAAGGTCTGGCAGTCGGAACCGGACGAGCCGGTTCAGGATGTGCTTTGGTGTGATATCGACCACGACGGACGGCGGGAACTGATGCTCCTGTGCTGGCGGCAGGGCCGCTATGGGCAGAGCCGTCCTTTCTGGGAGGAGGAGACGGAGGAGCAGGTCTGGTCCCAGCACATCTTCATCTACGACTGGACTGGGGAGACCGCCAAACCCATCTGGATGGCCTCTGACCTTGGGGTGGAGGTGAAGAGCTGGTCCTTTACGCCGGAAAACCGTCTGACCCTGGAGGAGCGATCCGGTCGGGTAAGTGCCTGGGACTGGATCTCCTGGGGACTCAGCACCCTGCCGGAGCGGCCGGAAACGGCAGAGCTTACCGTGGCTGCTCTGGGGGAAAATCTGATCCACCGTCCCATCTATGACTATGGTCTGCGAAAGCTGGACGGCAATTTTGACCACCTGTTTACCGGGGTGGCGGAGGAACTGGCCCGGTATGATGTGACCTGCCTTCATCAGGAGACCATCTATGTGGACCAGCGCCAGGACTACAGCGATTATCCTACCTTCGGTACACCGGTAGAGGTGGGCGAGGCGGTAATTCGTGCTGGCTTCGATATCGTGAGTTGCGCCAGCAACCATGCCCTGGACAAGGGGACCGATGCCATCGATCTGACGGCAAATCTCTATCGGAAGGCCGGGATACTCTGTCCCGGTATCCAACCGGTGGAGGATGGCAGCTATCAGCCCTACCAGCTGCTGGAGCGGCAGGGCATCACCTGTGCCGTGCTCAGTTATACTCAGATGACCAATGGCCACGCGCTGCCGGAGGAGGCGCCCTATGTGCTCCATACTCTGGAGGATGAGGACCTGGTGCGCCGGGACCTGACAGCTGCGGCAGAGGCGGCGGACTTTGTGCTGGTATTCGTCCATTGGGGCACTGAGTATGCGGCGGAACCCGACGAGACTCAACGCTACTGGGCGCAGGTTTTTGCCGACTGCGGTGCTGATGTGGTGCTGGGTACCCATCCCCATGTGCTCCAACCTTACGAGTGGGTGACCGGGACGAGCGGGCAGAGGACGCTGGTGTACTATTCACTGGGAAATTATATTTCGGCCCAGACTGACGAGGCCTGCCGCCGGGGCGGGATGGCCTACTTTACCCTGAACCGGGTGGGGGGGCAGTGCAGTGTCACCGACTGGGGCATGAAAACGGTACTCACCCAACGGGAAAACGGCATCTATACTACCCTTATAGAGCATACATAACCACAAGAAACCGATAAAGCAACATCCGGCTCTGACACGAGAGTGTGTCAGGGCTGGATGTTGTTTTTTGTCAACCGGATGGAATAGAAGTACCTTACACAAGCTTTACAGGAGCTTAACGGGATGTGTATAGATAAACGGAGGGACCGGTGCTAAACTTTCAACTGCGCGATAAAAAATATATTGCACAGACCGCGGAAGTCAAAAGAGGTCCGCAAGGGCAGCAAAGCAAATTGGCAGACGAGTCGGTGTTTCGGCTCGTTTGTTTTTAATTTGTACGCTGTAGTGAACTGGGCAACTGCACCGGTTAGGAACCTGGACCCGGCAGAAGGAGAATGAAGATGAAGCTTAATGTCAAACGATGGGGTTCTCTGGCGCTGTCGCTGCTGATGGCGACGCAGACAGTAGGGATTGCCTCGGCCTTTGCGGCAGAAACGGACCAGTCGCAGCAGCTGACAATGTTGGAGAAGGTGGACGGGAGCCAGTATACGGATACTGGCAAACTAGTTTATGAGGCCACGGGTGAGGAAAATGGTTCTGCCAGCCTGGATCTGACCAAGGTCGCAGGTTATGAAGCTGGTGAATTCAACGTGGATGGCGGCGTGATGGAGATCGTCTCCTACAACACCGTCACCGGTTGGGCCTATGCCGTCAACGGCCAGTCCGGCCTGCTTACTGCCATCTCCCTCAAGACCCTGGAGGAGAAGGATACCGTGGACCTGCTGGACGGCAACGACATTGATGTGAAGGCCCTGGTAGAGGCCGCGGATGAGAACTTTGCCTACGGCGATATGACCTCTGTGGCCGTCTCCCCCGACGGCAAAGTGCTGGCCACTGCGCTCCAGGCTGAGGGTTATGCCGACAACGGCCGGGTAGCCCTCTTCACCTGCAACGCCGACGGTTCCCTGACCCTTCAGAAGCTGGTCACTGTGGGCGTGCAGCCTGACATGGTGACCTTCGCCGACAACAACACCGTCCTCACTGCCGACGAGGGCGAGCCCCGGCAGGGCTATGGTCAGGATATCGCCGACCCCAAGGGCTCGGTCAGCGTGGTGGACGTGGCTGCCGGCACCGCCACAGTGGTGACCTTTGACGCCTTTGATGCCCAGCGGGACCAGCTGGTGTCCGCCGGTATCGTCCTGAAGAAGGACACCGCTCCCTCCGTGGACCTGGAGCCCGAGTACATCGCTGTCTCCGGCGGCAATGCCTATGTGACCATCCAGGAGGCCAACGCCATCGCTGTGCTGGACCTGACCTCCAAGACCTTTACCGGCATCTACTCCGCCGGTTTTGAGGATTACAGCACCACCCCCGTGGATATCGACAAGAAGGATGGAGCTTACGGCCCCAAGACCTACGAGAGCCTGATGGGCATTCGGATGCCCGACGGCATCGCCGCCTTTGAGAAGGACGGCAAGACCTACCTGCTCACCGCCAACGAGGGCGACAGCCGGGAGTGGGAGGACTACCTCAATGAGGACGAGCGCAACTTCAAGGACGGCGACACCTCTCCTACCGGCGCTATCACCGCCGACAACTCCGGCCTCACCGGCAAGGTGGTCTTCTTTGACAGCTCCGATTACGACGGCCTGAAGGCCGACAAGGATTACCTCTTCGGCGGCCGCTCCTTCACCCTCTATGAGGTCACCGATGCCGGCATCCAGGAGGTCTACACCAGCGGCGACGACTTCGAGTCTCTCACCGCCCAGTATCTCCCCAAATACTTCAACTGCTCCAACGACAACGCGGAAGTGGATGACCGCTCCGGCAAGAAGGGCCCCGAGGCGGAGAGCGTCACCGTGGGCACCGTGGACGGCAAGACCTATGCCTTCATCGCCCTGGAGCGCACCGGCGGCGTGATGGTCTATGACGTTACCGATCCCGCCAATGTATCTTATGTGAACTACATCAACTCCCGGGACTTCACCTTCACCGTCCCCGGTTCCCAGGACGACGACAAGTTTGTGACCGGCGGAGACGTAGCCCCCGAGGGCTTCGCTTTCATTCCCGCCGGAAACAGCCCTACGGGGAAGGCCCTGCTGCTGACCGCCTGCGAGGTGTCCGGTACTGTGGCGGTATATGAGCTCACTTCCGGCACGGAAGTGCAGCCCCAACCGTATGATCTGAAAGTTGCCGTGATCTCCGATGACCATCTGTATGATGCTGATGTTCTGGGCAGCACGGGCGCGGCATTTGAGGCATATCTGGCTGCTGACCGCAAGATGCTGGTGGAGAGTGAGGTCATCCTGGATGCGGCTCTGGACAAGATCGCTCAGGGCGATGCCGAGTATCTGCTTATCCCCGGTGACCTGACCAAGGATGGTGAGAAAGTTAACCACGAGCTGCTGGCGGAAAAGCTGGCGGCCTTTGAGAAAGAAACCGGAATCCAGGTCTTTGTCATCAACGGCAACCACGATATCTCCAACGCCAACGCGGTAAAGTTTGTGAATGATGCGACCGAGCAGGTGGATACCATCGACACCGATGATTTCCGCAGCATCTATGCCCAGTTCGGCTATGATGAAGCTGTGGCCCAGGACAACAACTCCCTGTCCTACGCCGTCGATCTGGGCGACGACTACCGCCTCATCGTCATGGACAGCGGCATCTATAACGACGACAAGGAGAATCCCAACCAGGAGACCGCGGGCGAACTGGACGAGGAGACGCTGGACTGGGTGCTGGAGCAGATCCAGGACGCCATCCGGGACGGCCGCCGGCCCATTGGTATGATGCACCATGGCCTGGTGCCCCACACCTCCATTCAGCCCACCATGTTCTCCCAGTATCTGGTGAAGGACTATGAGACCGTAGCCGACACCCTGGCCGATGCCGGCATGAATCTGGTATTTACCGGACACTTCCACTCCCAGGACGTGTCCATGACCACCACCGAGCAGGGCAATGTGCTCTACGACGTGGAGACCGGCTCTCTGGTTACCAGCCCCTGTCCCATCCGGTATGTGACCCTGGGTGAGGAGAAGTTCTCCTACAGCACCGATCATATTACCGAGGTGGAGGACATTGATAACTTCCCTGCGTACGCTGGCGAATTCCTGATCAGCGGCATGGAGGGCCTGGTAGAAACCATGCTGCCCGCCGTGCTGATGCAGCAGAATCCTGAACTGACCTATGAGCAGGCAACGGCTCTGGCGCAGCAGCTGGCCAACACCGAGCTGGTTCCTGATAGCGGCATTACCGTCAAGTCTCTGCTGGCTGGCGCCTTTGCAGCCCACTACGCCGGTGATGAAAAAATGGACGAATCCACCGCTCAGATTGTGGCTGGACTGGAGGCGCAGAGCGGAGATAATCCGATCTATCAGCTGCTGGTCAGTACGGTGAAGGGGCTGTATACGGACTTTGAGCCTGCTGATTGCGTGGCTGCTGAACTGCCCCTGACCCAGCTGCCGGATTATCCTGATGAGGGCGGCTCCTCCGGCTCTGGTTCCTCTGGCAATAAGACGGAGACCACGACCAATCCTGATGGCTCGACCACTACCACTGTGACCCGGCCGGACGGCTCCATGACCCAGACCACCAAGGCCCCCAATGGTGCATCTTCTGTGGTGACCACAGATAAGAACGGTAAGGTGGAAGCTCAGGTTAAGCTGCCTGCCGCTGTGGTGAATGAGGCCGCTGAGACTGGCGAGACTGTGGCGCTGCCCATGCCGGCGGTTGCCGCAGCCGACGACAGTGCGGATGCAGCTTCCATCACTCTGGATCTGCCCGCTGGCACCACAGCCAAGGTGGAGATTCCTGTGGCCGATGTAACTGCCGGTACTGTGGCTGTGCTGATGAAAGCCGACGGCACCGAGGAAATAATCAAAACCACTTTGACCACCGAAACCGGCGTGGTTGTTACCCTGGCTGACGGTGATACCGTGAAGATCGTAGACAACAGCATGGACTTTACCGATGTGCCTGATACCCACTGGGGTGCTGATACCGTGGCTTTTGTTACCAGCCGCCAGCTCTTCCTTGGTACCGGCGAGACCACCTTCAGTCCGGAAGAGCATATGACCCGGGCAATGATCGTTACCGTACTGGCGCGCTATGCCGGTGTGGATACCTCTGACGGGGATAGCTGGTATGAGACCGGTGCTCAGTGGGCCGTGGAGAACGGTGTGTCCGATGGCACTGCTCTGGACAGTGCGCTGTCCCGCGAGCAGCTGATCACCATGCTGTGGCGGTTTGCGGGCAGCCCGGCGGTTGAGGGCGGCTTGAGCGACTATCCTGACAGCACTTCTGTCAGCAGCTGGGCGGCTCAGGCCATGACCTGGGCGGTGGATACCGGTATCATTACCGGTACCGGCTCCGGAATGCTGAATCCTCAGGGCACGGCCACTCGTGTGGAGGTAGCCGCTGTGCTGGCCCGTTTTGTGGAAGCTGTCAACCAATAAGAGAAGCAAAACTCATATAAAAAACGCAGGCAGCGCTTGAACTGGCGCTGCCTGCGTTTTATATGATTCTGAATTACAAGCGGGCCACTTCAGCTCCGCCTACATAGAATTCTGCCATATCCTCCAGCCTCAGACAGGCCAAACGGCGGTTTGGGGCTTTCAGATTCCCGCAGCCGCAGTCGATGTCGATGATCCCATCTCCGTGCCAGATGGACAGGTCTTCATCCGGCTTGCCGGTGAGAAATATGGTGGGCGTATGGCCCACGATACAGATCGTATCTGCATAAGGTGTAACGCTCGCTTTTTCAATCCGGCCCCAGATGCGAGTATCATGATCGTCGCCGGGACAGCCGTGAACCAGGTGGAATTTCTGTCCGGCCACGGTAAGCTCCCAATGATCCGGCAGACCGGACAGGAATCGCAGGATGCGGTTTCTGTCTCGAGGTGTGCGATGATAGAGCAGCTCCCTATAGGTGACCATTCCGCCATTGTCCCTCCACAGCGCCCGGGCACCAAATTCGTTGTGGGGGCCGAGGGTGCTCAGGCACATCTGCTCGTGATTCCCGAGCAGCAGCGTCATATTGGGTGCATCCATGATTTGCGCCAGCAGATCCACACCGGCAGGTCCCCGGTCGATTACATCCCCAATTATGTACAGCTGGTCACTGCTGGAAAAGTTGATTTGCTTCAGCATCTGCTCAAAGAAGTGCAGTTCCCCATGGAGATCTGACATACAATAGGTCACGGATATCCCCCCTGCGCTGAATAGAGTGACTGAATTTTATCACAGACTGCAAGGAGATACAAACTGCTGTTGGAAAGAGGCCGGCACTGAAAAATCACGGAACCGTGGGCAATTTCCAGCAGCTGGCCATAGCTGCCTTATCTCCTGCCCGTGCCTTCTGTATCAGCGCTTTCTCCATCTGCTTGCTCCTTTATTATGCTTTCAATTTGCTGCCGGCAGTTTGGTGCAGTTCTGACAGCTTCTCCGCATCCCTACGGCAAGAGCAAAAAGAAAAGCACCTGCATTTGCAGGTGCTTCTCTTTTTGTGGACCTAATCGGGATCGAACCGACGACCTTACGGATGCGAACCAGCCCCTGAAACTTTTTCCGAGCATTTCCGGCCATTTTTAACTGTTTCCGCTCCACTTTATCTTTGGCTTTCTTTGACCATTCGATTGCGCTGCCCTGTGCCGATTATCTGATGGCGGGTATTGCGGAGGTACTGGGCAAAGAGAAAATCGCGTCTCACCGTGAGACGCAAAATGGGAGGTGAATCATGCCGAAGTTAAAAGAGCGCAGTTCTGATGATAAAATCAAGCGTCCCGGTAAAGACCGGAAAGCAAATGGCCCCCTGCGGCAAATGACCGCCAAATTCCGCCGTAGGCTGGTGGAGCGTCAACGGGACAATAGCAGTACCGCAACACCCGACACCCAAGCGGCTGAACAGAGTGTCCAGGCGGGGATGGACGCTGTGGAAGAAGTGGGATACCGAGCCGAAAAGGCAGTTGATCGACTGCTGCACCCGGCGTACCGTCCCAAGTCCCGGAAGGAACAAATCAAAGAAGGCGGCCGCCATCCCAAGGAGAAAACGGATATGGTCCCATCTGCCAATGATACATTGAGAGATGGGAAAACCATTCATCCCAATACCCCGGACAGCTTACACAAGGGATCGCAGCTTACCCCGGAGACCCGGATGAAACAACAGGCCGTTGAGAAGTTGGAACGCTCCGTCAGAGCCGATCATCCAAAGAACGGCCAATTCCGGGAAGTCCCTCATTATGGCGGTACTCCCCAAAATACATACACCACAAAAAAAGAACACTCTCCCGGAAATCAATCCATCAATCCATCCATCAAGGAGCGCCCCCGGCGCTCCTCCGGGCCAAAAGAAAAGCCGCCCGGTGGGGCATTTACACCCAAGACACGAAAAGCTATGGACAAATCCGCCCAGGTATCAACGAGTGCGGTCAAAACAACTGCCCGAAAG
>NZ_CAJFGT010000047.1:0-20668 GCF_904377885.1 Flavonifractor sp. An112
GGAGGTTGCCGCCTCTCACGTCCTGCCTCTATTTATCTCGATGGCACTATTTTACTCCATAACCTGAAAGATTGCAAGGTCATTTGAAACGGTCCGAAAGGGCCGTTTTTTGTTGTTCAGAAAAGGAGTGTGTGCGGTGACGGTGGCCGGGTAGCCCGCCACGGGTGAGGGCCTGGGTGCTGTGTCTGGCTGGGCATAAGGCGGGGTCAAAGGTTGGTCCCGCTCCATGGAATATCCCCGTTGTTGGTTTTATATGACTTGCAAGCCGGTCCCCGTGGGATATTCCGTCGCTGTGATGCCCTGCGGGGCATAGGTTTTGAATGTGCACTTTCAAAAATCTTCTTTTGTGCCGTCTGCTTCCAGTAAACTAATGATGTAGGCATTTAGGCTCATGCCATGGGCAGCAGCTTGCGCTTTATACTTTTCTTTTTTTTCTTTTTTTAAATCCAAACTGATTCGGGCGTAACTCTCTTTCCTATATTTGAGAGTTGCGTTTTTTTGTGCTTCTGAATACGCCATAGAATCACTCCTTTTTTGCAGTTTAGCATATACGGCGGTATATGTCAAGGTGCACAATTACGGTGGTATATATTCTACCTACATATATACCATGGTATATTTACTTTTTATATACGGTGGTGTATAATTAAGTATAGAAAAAAGGAGTTGATCCCATGAAACAGACCACTAAAATGAGTCGGGCAGTCAGCCAACTAGAGCATATCTATAACGCATTGAATACAGACTTCTTTCAGGATGAACTACCCATCCCCATTATTACGGTACAGAGTAAACCGGGGACCTATGGACACTGTACCACCAGCAAGGTGTGGCAGCGAAAGGATGGCGGAGCCTACGAACTGAACATTGCAGCCGAGGTCCTGAATTATCCGATTGAAGAAACTTTGGATACTATGCTTCATGAGATGGTCCATCTATATTGCCGGGAAAATGGGATCAAAGAAGTCAGCCGTGGAGGAAAATACCACAACAAGAGATTCAAGGCAGAGGCTGAGCGGCGGGGACTTGTCTGTGTCCCCTGTGGACAATACGGATGGAATACCACCCCAAGTGATAACCTCGTTGAATATGCACTTTCAAAAGGCTGGAATGAAATCAAAATCGGGCGTGGCAGTTTACCGCCCATCATTCGCACGGGGGCCAGCGGTACAGCCCAGACTGGGGCTGAAACAACCGGCGGAGGAAAGCGACCCAGCAGCACAAGAAAGCTACAATGCCCGAAATGTGGTTGCAGTGTGAGAGCCACAAAGACAGTCAGAATTATGTGCATGGATTGCATGGAGCAAATGATAGAAGTTTGAATGTGCACTTTCAAAAAAACTCCTCAGGGGGATCAACCTCTGGGGAGTTTGAACATAAAAAAGACCGACACCCAAATCAAATGAGTGTCGGCCTTTCTATTACCGTACTAGTGAGCATTCCCGTAAAAACATTGTGTGTAAACGGTGTGTAAGCTCAAAATAATTCAAACTTTTTCGCTAATGAATGGTGAAATTTTATAGCGAATCAACCGATTCTAGCATATTCTCACGGGATTTATGCCTGTTTTTAGTACATACCGCCCATGTCGGGGGCAGCGGGAGCAGCGGGAGCGGGCTCCTTCTTATCGGCCACCAGAGACTCAGTGGTCAGCAGAGTGGCAGCGATAGAAGCGGCGTTCTCCAGAGCGGAACGGGTCACCTTGGTGGGATCCACAATACCGGCGGAGATCATGTCCACATAGGTCTCGTTGTAGGCATCGAAGCCGTAGCCGGTCTTGTCGGCCTTCTTCACGTTCTCCAGCACCACGGAGCCGTCGATGCCGGCGTTGGTGGCAATCTGGCGCATGGGCTCGGTCAGAGCCTTGGCGATGATGCGGACACCGGTCTTCTCGTCGCCCTCGGTCTCATTCAGCAGCTTCTCCACAGCGGAGACAGCGTTCACATAAGCGGTGCCGCCGCCGGCCACAATGCCTTCCTCAACAGCGGCGCGGGTGGCGTTCAGAGCGTCCTCGATGCGGAGCTTCTTCTCCTTCATCTCCACCTCGGTGGCAGCGCCCACGCGGATGATGGCCACGCCGCCGGCCATCTTGGCCAGACGCTCCTGGAGCTTCTCGCGGTCATAGTCGGAAGTGGTGGTCTCGATCTGGCTGCGGATCTGGTTGGTGCGGTTCTTGATGGCCTCGGAGGAGCCGGCGCCGTCCACGATAATGGTGTTCTCCTTGGAGACCTTCACCTGGCGGGCCTTGCCCAGCATATCCATGGTGGCTTCCTTCAGCTCATAGCCCATGTCGGCAGTGATGACGGTACCGCCAGTCAGAACGGCGATATCCTCCAGCATCTCCTTGCGGCGGTCGCCGAAGCCGGGGGCCTTGACGCACACCACATTCAGGGTGCCGCGCAGCTTGTTGACGATGAGGGTGGACAGAGCCTCGCCCTCCACGTCCTCGGCGATGACCAGCAGCTTCTTGCCGGACTGCACCACCTGCTCCAGGATGGGCAGCAGCTCCTGAATGTTGGAGATCTTCTTATCGGTGATGAGGATGAGGGCGTCGTCCAGAACGGCCTCCATCTTCTCGGTGTCGGTGACCATATAGGGGGTGATATAGCCGCGGTCGAACTGCATACCTTCCACGACCTCGCTGTAGGTCTCAGCGGTCTTGGACTCCTCAACGGTGATGACGCCGTCGTTGGAAACCTTCTCCATGGCCTCAGCAATCAGCTTGCCCACGGTCTCGTCGCCGGAGGACACGGTGCCCACGCGGGCGATATCGTCGGAGCCGTTGACCTTCTTGGAGTTGGCCTTGATGGCCTCCACGGCGGTGGCGGTGGCCTTAGCGATGCCCTTCTTCATGACCATGGGATTGGCACCGGCAGCCAGGTTCTTCAGGCCCTCACGGATGATGGCCTGGGCCAGCAGGGTGGCGGTGGTGGTACCGTCGCCGGCCACGTCGTTGGTCTTGGTGGAAACTTCCTTCACCAGCTGAGCGCCCATGTTCTCAAAAGGATCGTCCAGCTCGATCTCCTTAGCGATGGTCACGCCGTCGTTGGTGATCAGGGGAGCGCCGAACTTCTTGTCCAGCACCACGTTGCGGCCCTTGGGGCCCATGGTGATCTTAACGGTATCGGCCAGCTGATTGACGCCGCGCTCCAGAGCGTGACGGGCTTCCTCACCGTAGCAAATGATCTTAGCCATAATGAATTACCTCCATGCAAATTCCGCCTGAGCGGAATTAAAATCAAAATTTGTCCGGAGCAGGACACGCGCCTGCGCAGGACACCTATGCTTGCTCCGCCACCGGCGGGCAACCGCCTTTGTGTACAAAGGCGAGGGGGGTATCGAAACCGCTGTGCCGCCTGCGGCGCGGCGGTTTCGTATCTAGGGGGGATGCAATCCCCCCTGGACGTTCTTTACTCCACGATAGCCAGGATATCGGACTGACGAACGATGGTGTACTCCTCGCCGTCGATCTTCACCTCAGTACCGGCATACTTGCTGGTGATGACCTTGTCGCCCACCTTCACGGTCATGGTGACTTCCTTGCCGTCCACCAGGCCGCCGGGGCCCACCTCGATGACCTGAGCCACTTCGGGCTTCTCCTTGGCAGAACCAGTCAGGATGATGCCGCTCTTGGTCTTTTCTTCGGCCTCGACCAGCTTGATGACCACACGGTCGGCGAGAGGCTTGAGTTTCATAATGGGTTCCTCCTTATATGATTCATTTTCTTATTAACCAATCCAATTTGTTAGCACTCATTTTACCGGAGTGCTAACCACGTGTATGATAATACCTCTCTCCGCGCAAAAAATCAACCCCCTTTTTTGAAAAAAGGGGGTCGGTTTTGGAAAAATTCAAGTTTTGTTCACAAACTCACAAAGGGAGTGCTAATCTGCTTCCTCACATCTGGGTCCAGTAATGCTTGGAACGCTCCAATTCCTGGGTGATTCTGATCTCCTTGTTCTTTTCGTCCAGATCCATACCCTGCCCTACCGTACGGCAGGCTTTGCTGTTGATGGCGCATACAAAGACGGTGACCATTACAAAAATCACATAGAGCAGCCACGCCAGCAAACTGGTACGCAGTGCGGCCAGAAACGGGACCAGAAAGACACCTGGAAGATAGAGAAGGCTCAAAATAATCATGGTCCACTTGACGATCTTGTACATAATACCCTCCTTTTGAACGGATAGGCCTATATTTGTACATCTCTATTTTACCATACACGCTTTCTCTTTACAAGTCTGCGACCTCTGCCAGGTAGCCCCGGCGGGATAGAAAAACTGCACCTTCTGATCGGACAGGCGGATGGACAGGTCGGTCCCCTCCACCAGTTCGCCGTCCACATTGACTGCAGTGAGCCGGTCACACCGCACATTCATGGCCCGGCCCCGGCGCAGAATGGCCTGTGGAATATCCCCGATCTCCCCCCGGGCAAATTTTTTGATGAGTGCCAGAACGGTGAAACGGGACACTGCCGGGATCACGATGAAGTCCAGCACCCCGTCGTCAGGCATAGCCGTGGGACTGGGATTGAAACCGCCGCCGTAGTACCGGCCATTACAGGCACACAGCAGGGTAAACCGCTCTCCCGGCATAGGTTCGCCATCGATTTCCACCTGATAGGGCAGATGGATCCCCCGGATGATGGTACGCAGCGCGGACATCTGATAGGCCGCCGTGCCGCTGACCAGGGGCAGCGTTTTAAAATCGGCGGCCCCAAACCCAATGCGGGCGTCAAATCCTACCGAACACACATTCAGGGAGTATCGCCCGTTGCATTCAATCAGGTCCATGGCGGTCTGTGGCCCATCCAGCAGCTGCTCCAGCTGCCAGAACCGGGCGGCATCCTGGCCGAATATGCGCAGAAAGTCATTGCCCGAACCCATGGGGCAGTGGGTCACCGCCACATGGGCCTGTCCCGCGGCTCCGTTGACCACCTCATTGAGGGTACCGTCTCCGCCGCAGGCATACACCCGCAGCGGGTCTCCCTGTTGGGCCGCCTCCTGCACCAAACGGGTGGCATGGCCGCTTCCCTCCGTCCGTACCGCCGACCACTCCGACCGGCGGCCAGCCATAATGTGGCGTATCTTCTCCAGCATCTCCTGGCTGCGGTCAAACTTCCCCGCATGGGGGTTCATCACGAACAGGTGCCGCACAGGCACCCTCCTCTCTCTGTTTCAATCTGCTCCAACTCATGCGGCAAAGACATTGGGATTAAATGTCCCCCAGAGGGTCAGCCGCTGCTCCGCCCTTGCCATACGGGCCACAATGGCCGCCGCCTCCGCCCGGGTCACCGTTCCCTTGGGGTTGAAGGTCAGCTTGCTGTCCACACCGGTGAGCACGCCCTTGGCATACAGGCTGTAAATGGCGTCCGCGCCAGGATCGCCCGGCTTTACGTCGGGCACGGAGACCTTGATCCTGGACAGATCGTTGATGTTCTTCATGTGCTTGGCCTGGCTGGTGGCCGCAAAGATCTGGGCGATCTCCCGCCGGGTAGCCGGGCGCAGGTAGTCCTTTTGGCTGAAAGTACCGCTCTGAATGATGCCGCTGGCCAGACAGTAGTTCACCGCGCCGGAGTACCAGTAGGGTCCGGTGGAACTGCTGGTATGGAAGCTGTCATCTTTATAGCGGCTCTCCATGGTGGCGGCCAGCTTGAGCACCTCAGCCACCGTCAGGGTCTGCTCCGGCGCATACCGGTTGCCGCCCACACCGGAGGTCAGCCCCACATTGTAGGCGATGTCCACCCATACCGCAAACCAGTCCCTGGGAGACACATCGCTGAAATCGGGCAGCTTGCCACGGGTCAGAGAAAACCGGGCGGAGGGCACCCCCTTCTCCACCAGGATGCGGGGCAGCTCAAAGACCGGGATCTTGGTGACCTCTCCATTGCGGGTCAAGGTAAGGACCCGGGTCCCTCCCTGCTCCGTGATGGTGGCACTGTCATAGATCAGATCGTAAAGCAGATTGGTGGTTCCCCCCTGTCCGTCGGAGAAAGGCAGGATACTGGCCACACCCCAGCGGGTGCCCTTCTGCACCACATAGAGGCCGCAGTCCAGAGGCAGCAGCGTGCCGTACTCCGGCTGGATCAGGTAGGTACCGTCCGGCCGGATCACACCCAGCTTTCCATCCAGATTGACGGCGGCCAGGCCCATGGAGAAGGATACCACACTGTTGTATTTCAGGGGGATGACTACCCGCTTCTGAGCGTCCACAAAGCCCCACTTGCCGTTATACTCACACTGGGCCAGTCCCTCGCTGTAGCCCCACACTGTAGCTCCCTCGGGTGCGGCCAGAGCCTGTCCCCCCAGCAGAAGGCAGAGGGCCAGCAGCAAACAGGGCAATCGCAGCATCCTCTTCTTTTTCATATCCTACCTCCGTCTGTCAAGGCCGTACTGGAACAGGTCGCATTTCAGCATACCGTTATACAGCTTCCGCTTCTTGTCCGCTGTCCGGCCAAAAGTCCGCTCAAACTCGGTATGGGAGGAGAGTACGCTCACCTTCCACCCCTCCGGCAGGGTGCGTACCGCCTTGCCGAAGGCCCGGTACAGGTCCTCCGCCTCCCGCTTCTCCAGAATGCGTTCACCGTAGGGGGGATTGGTGACCACCCGGCCCATGGGGGCATCCCGGTGGAATTTGGTGGCGTCGGCCACCTCAAAGCGGACCACATCCTCCACGTCGGCCTTTACCGCATTGTCCCGGGCAATGGCTACCGCCTTGGGATCGATGTCCCCGCCCCAGATGTCGTAGTCGCCATGGAACTCCTTGTCCATGGCCTCGTCGGCGGCCTGGAGCCACAGCCCGCTGTCCAGCCACTTCCAACGCTGGGCGGAGAAGGCCCGGTTCAGTCCGGGGGCCCGGTTCTTGGCGATGAGAGCGGCCTCAATGGCGATGGTGCCCGAGCCGCAGAAGGGATCGCAGAAGGGATCTTTCCCCCGGTAGCGGGAGAGGAGCACCATAGCGGCGGCCAGGGTCTCCCGCAGAGGCGCCACCACGCCCACCGCACGGTAGCCCCGCTTGTGGAGCCCCGCCCCGGTGGTATCCAGCATCAGGGTGACCTCATCGTGCATCAGAGAGAACTGGACCTGATAGAGGGCGCCGGTCTCCGGCAGGGTATCCATGCCGTACTTCTGCCCCAGCCGGGCGGCCAGAGCCTTTTTCAGCACAGACTGGATGGCAGGCAGGGCATGGAGCTGGGAGTTAAGGGAATAGCCCTTCACCGGGAAGGCCCCCTCCCGAGGGATAAAGTTCTCCCAGGGCAGGGCTTTGGCCCCTTCAAACAGGGCCTCAAAGTCGGCAGCATGGTACCGCCCCACCACCAGCAGCACCCGCTCGCCGGTACGCAGGTTCAGATTCACCCGGGGGATGTCCGCCGACCGGGCCTTGCAGCCCACCCGGCCGTTCTCTGCCTTCACCTCCGGCAGACCCAGCCGGCGCAGCTCCTCGGCACACAGGCCCTCCAGGCCAAACAACGTGGGGATCAGCAATTCCAGTTCTTTCATGTCAGGCTCCTTGTCACAGCAATCGTTTGGTCCAGTATACCCTATTTCGCTCCGCTTGGCAAACTGTAACGGAATGTCACTTCCCTTTTTTATGGAACTATGCTAGGATAAGCGTAAGAAAGGAGGTCCGTCTATGCCAATACCCAGTATTTGCTGGCTGGTGGCGCTGGTGGTTCTGGCCGTTCTGGAGGGAGTGACTGTGACCCTGGTCTCCCTGTGGTTCGCGCTGGGCGCACTGGCCGCACTGATCACGTCCTTTTTTGTGGATAACATTTGGATTCAATTTGCGGTATTCCTGGTGGTCTCTCTGGTCACCCTATTGGTGATCCGTCCCCTGGCCCAGCGCTATGTGACCCCCAAGCAGGTGGCCACCAACGCCGACCGGGCGGTGGGCGCCGAAGGTGTGGTCACCCAGGCCATCGATAACCGGGCCGCTCAGGGTCAGGTCACCGTAAGCGGCGCCGTCTGGACCGCACGCTCCGATTCGGAAGAGCCCATCCCCGAAGGTACCCCTGTGCGGGTCCTGCGGATCGAAGGGGTCAAGCTCATTGTAACCCCCTCGAAAGAACGCTGTGTTTCTCATTAGTAATAAGGAGGAATGGAGTATGTTTGACAATATCCCCATCATCCCTATCATTGTTATCATTTTGGTGGTATTGATTATCCTGCTGCTGGCCGCCAACCTGAAAATCGTCCAGCAGTCCAAGGCCTATGTCATTGAGCGTATGGGCGCTTTTCACGCCGTATGGGGCGTGGGCGTCCACTTCAAGCTGCCCTTCGTGGAGCGGGTGGCCAAGGTGGTCTCCCTCAAAGAGCAGGTGGTGGATTTTGCCCCCCAGCCCGTTATCACCAAGGACAACGTTACCATGCAGATTGACACGGTGCTCTACTTCCAGATCACCGACGCCAAGCTGTATACCTACGGCGTGGAGCACCCCATGAGCGCCATTGAGAACCTGACCGCCACCACCCTGCGCAACATCATCGGCGAGCTGGAGCTGGACCAGTCCCTTACCAGCCGCGACATCATCAACTCCAAGATGCGCTCCATCCTGGACGAGGCTACCGATCCCTGGGGCATCAAGGTCAACCGGGTGGAGCTGAAGAACATCATCCCGCCCAGAGAGATCCAGGACGCCATGGAGAAGCAGATGAAGGCCGAGCGGGAGCGCCGGGAATCCATCCTCCAGGCCGAGGGCCAGAAGCAGAGCCAGATCCTGGTGGCTGAGGGCGAGAAGCAGTCCCTCATCCTCCGGGCCGACGCCGCCAAGCAGGCCGCTATCATGAAGGCCGAGGGTGAGGCTGAGGCCATTTTGAAGGTGCAGCAGGCCACCGCTGAGGCCCTGAAGCTCCTCAACGAGGCCAGCCCCACCGACCAGGTGCTGAAGATCAAAGCCCTGGAGGCCTTCCAGGCCGCCGCCAACGGCCAGGCCACCAAGCTCATTATTCCCTCGGAGATCCAGGGACTGGCAGGCCTGTGCGCCTCCGCCAAGGCGGTGTTCGAGTCCTCCGCCGACGCCCCCAAGAAGTCTTAACATCCCTTTTTATGAAAAAGAACGGGACGCCCGCAGGCGTCCCGTTCTTTTTCAGTCGCACCATGTAATGTTGTCGTTTTTCCGATCCGGAGCGGTTGGATGCTCCCCGGCGGCATAGCCCAGGGCTACACCGATCAGGGGCTCGTAGCCCTCCGGCAGGCCCAGTCTGGCACGCAGAGCCGGGTCGCTGAAGGCAATCATGGGACCCATGAGGAAGCAGGAGCCCAGCCCCAGCTCGGTGGCGGCCAGCATCATATTCTCCGCCGCGCAGGACACATTGGCCATGTTGAAGCCCTTCTCGTCATTTCCGCCCGGGGCGGAGAGCACCACCAGGGCCGCCGCGCCATAGAGGGGATGGAAGCCCTCCTGGGCGGCCAGATCCTCCAGGAAGGGCACACCGGAGTGGGCCATCCCCTCCACCGCCGCGGTGTCCACGGCACTGATCTGCTCCGGCCCCACAAACACACTCATATGGAACTGCCCGAAGATGGGCGCCTGATTGCCCGTGCGGAGCACCGCCTCCAGCTTCTCCCGCTCTACGGGCCGGGCCTCATAGGCGCGGATACTCCGGCGGGTCTCGATCGCCTGCTGTACATTCATTGAGAAATACCCCTTTCTTTTTTCGTGCTTGTGGCTATAATTATAAATATCGTCTAAAAATGCGCAAGTACGCAATTTTTCTTTACTCAGTAAGAAAAAACTTAGTGAGGAGGGGTATTGATGGAGGGCTGTCCCGTCAAATTCGCCCTGGGACTGGTCAGCGGAAAGTGGAAGCTACGCATCCTCTGGGAGCTGAACCAACAGGAGATCATCCGTTTTAACGAGCTTCAGCGCAGGCTTTCCGGCATTTCCAGCGTCATGCTCTCCAAATCCCTGGAGGAGCTGGAGCAGTGCAAGCTGGTCCACCGGGAGCAGTACCCGGAAATTCCGCCCAAGGTGGAATATTCTTTAACCGAGCTGGGCCGTTCCATTGACCCCGCCCTCCGGGCGCTGGGAGAATGGGGAACGCACGCCTACGAGGAGATCCATGCCAACTGAATGCAAAAGAACCCCCGGAACCAGTGGTTCCGGGGGTTCTTTTGTAAAGGAATATAATGGGTTATTTCTTTCTGGTAGGCGGGGGAACCACCGGCGAGTCGTGCTCGAAGGCGTCGAAGTAGTCCTCGTTCTGCAGCTCCGGTTTGCGGTGCCGCACCGCCTCGGTGATGATGGGATAGAGCACGATGGCCAGCAGGCCGCCGGAAAAGCCGTTGTTGTAGAGGTTGAAGCCTTCCACCGGAGTGCCTGCCCGCAACACCACCGAGGAGTGGAGAAATCCGGCCACGATGCCGAAGGGCCAGCCAAAATACCCCGAGATGGGGGCCAGGGTGGTACCAAAGAGCAGAGCCAGCTGCACACCGCTGTCGTTGATGTGCCAGTGCATACAAAAGCTGCCCAGCACCACGCCCAGCATAATGGGGATGATATTGCGGGCGTGCTTACCAAAGGCAGAGAAGCCCATGATGGTAAAGATGCCGCCCATAGTGGGACCGTTTAAATCGCCGCCGGTGGCCAGGATGAAGGTCATACCGATCAGTCCGTTAACACCTACGTTGATCAAAGTAGGGGCAGCGCCAAACATACGCAGGTAGTCACTGGGGGCCCGGCCAGTGGTGAGCAGCAGCCGGCGGTAGCCGGCCCAGGCTGCCCAGATAGGACGTCCGCTGAAAAACAAGCCCATAATGATGAGGAGCAGGCACAGGCTGCCCAGGCAGATTCCCAGCTGCAGATTGTAGCCGGTGGCCCAATGGTGCGCCACGTTGGGATCAGCCCCCAGGGAGGTCATTACCGGCACCAGAATGGTAGCCAGCAGGCCGCAGGCGAAGCCCATGTTGTACAGGTTCATACCGTTCTGGATCTTGTATGTATAGGCGGACAGAGGGGGCAGCACAAAGCCGATGATGGCGCCGATGAGAATAGCCCACCAGATGTTGCCCCAGCCGTTGTCCAAGGCCACATAGCTGACCACCGGCGACAGGGAGGTGGCCAGCAGGGACACCGAGGCATATTTGCCGAAGTCCTCCCGGCGGACCTTGGCGTACAGGAAGGTGCCGAAGATAATGGGCCAAATGTTGGCGATATTCTTGCCGAACAGGGCAAAGCCCGCCATCAGGCCGATCTCCACCAGGGTATAGCCGTTAAGGGGGTCCTTACTCAAATGGAGGATGCCCAGGCTGATGAGGGTGACCAGGGCGGCGTTGACAAAGGCTGCCCCAATGCCCGCGATCTTCACATAGTCGGTGATGAGGGCATCTTCCGTCTGTATGATCTTCCACAGGCCGGGCAGAATCTGGGTGGGATCACCCAGGATCAGCCCGATGGCAATCAGATAGGCAGCAAAGCAGATGGCAGCAGGGTAAATCTTGTGGTAGCGCATATGGTGTCCCCTTTCGGATGGCAGCCGTCTTACCGACCGTCAAAATAGGCTCGGGTCTGTTCCGCGTTACGCATGACTTCTTGCTTGAGCTCCTCCAGGCTGTCGAACTTCCGCTCGCCCCGCAGGCGCTTATAAAACTCCATCCGGACACTCTGTCCGTACAGGTTGCCGTTGAAATCCAGGATAAATCCTTCCACAGTCACCCGGTCGCCGTCGTCCACCGTGGGGCGCACCCCCACATTGGTCACCGCCAGGCGGCTGTCGCCGTTTTCAAACCACACTTTGGTAGCATATACCCCATAGGCGGGCACCAGCACACCGGGCTGGAACCGCAGATTCACCGTGGGAAAGCCCAGAGTGGACCCCAGCTTCTTGCCGTGGGCCACGGTATCGGTGAGGGTATGGGGATGGCCCAAAAATTCGTTGGCCCGCTCCATCTCGCCCTGGGCTACCAGGGTACGGATATAGGTGGATGACACCGTGATGTCGTCCCGGCACACCTTGGGAATGATATCGCAGCCAATGCCCAGCTCCTGACACAGTGTCTGGAGCCGCTCCGGATTACCCTCTCCCTTATAGCCGAAGTGGAAATCGTGGCCGGCCACCAGATGGACCGCCCCATGCTCCTTCACCAGATAGTCGGTGACAAACTCCCGCCAGGGCTGGTGCATCATCCGCTCGTCAAAGTGGGCCACGATCACATCCCGGATGCCGTAGTACCGCCGCATCAGCTCCGCCCGGTCCAGGGGGGAGCTGAGCAGGGGGACCGCCGGGGTCTTGAGGATCAGGTTCTCCGGATGGGTATCAAAGGTGACCGCCGCCGGGACGGCTCCCAGTTCGACCGCCTTCTCCCCCACCCGGCGCAGCAGGGCGCCGTGGCCCAAGTGAACGCCGTCAAAAAAGCCCAGGGCGATCACACGTCTTGTCTCTGTCCCGTTCACTGTCTCACACCTCGAAAAAACTTTTGATGGTAGCCATTACACCGCCGGCGCACCGGCCCAACAGCAAAAATTCCCCATCGGGGCCGTACACCCTCCATGTACCGTCAGCCACGGCGCAGGCAAAGGGACTGCCGTTTTTGGCCTTCTTCAGTACCTCTGCTCTGATGGTCACCGCCGGGTATTCCCCAAAGCAGCCGTCCACCGGGATCAGCAGGGACGCCGGGTCGGTGGCAGCCTGGAGTTCCTCCAGAGTTACCGCCTGATCCAGAGTATAGCCCGCCGCCTCGGTGCGCCGCAGGGCGGACATACAGCCGCCGCAGCCCAGCGCCTGCCCAATATCATGGCACAGGGTCCGGACATAAGTGCCCTTGGAGCAGCGCACCCGCAGATACCAGGTATCCTCCTCCTGAGGGAACCCAGCCGGGGCCTCCTCCAGCACCTCCAGCTCATAGATGGTCACCGGCCTGGGGGGCCGCTCCACCTCTTTGCCTGCACGGGCCAGCTCGTAGAGCTTTTTGCCGTCCCGCTTGATGGCAGAATACATGGGTGGGATCTGAAGAATATCCCCATGGAAGGGTTCCAGGGCCGCTTTCAGGGTCTCCCGATCCACCTGGACCGGCCGCTGTTCCAGCACCTGGCCGGTGGTATCCTGGGTATTTGTCATAACACCCAGTTTTAATCCGGCGATATATTCCTTTTTCCCCTCGGTGGCAAACTCCACCGCCCGGGTCGCCCGCCCCACAAAGACAGGCAGCACACCGGTAGCCATGGGGTCCAGGGTGCCGCCGTGGCCAATCCGCTTTTCGTGGAAGATCCCCCGCAGCTTGGCGCAGATATCCATGCTGGTCCACTCCTGGGGCTTGTCGATGATGATGACTCCGTTAGGCATTGCTTTCCACCTGCCGGATGGCGTCCAGGATGGCGGACTCCGCCTGCTCCAGCGTACCGTCCACGGTACAGCCCGCGGCGGCGGCGTGCCCGCCGCCCCCCAGCAGGGCGCACACACGGGTAGCGTTCAGTCCGCCGCTGGTGCGGACGGACAGCTTGCAGGCCCCGTCCTCCAGTTCCCGGATGGTGACGGAGGTCTCCACCCCTTCAATCTGGCCCAGGAAGGCGGCGATATCTTCCATATCCTCCTCAGTGGCACCCGCCTCATCCATCAGAGACAGGGACACGGGAGCCACGGCCACCTTGCCGTCCTCATAGCGGTGCATCCGCTCCACAATGAGCCGTTCCACCTGGAGTCTGGCCCAGGTCTTGGTACGGAAGTGGCGCTTGTTCAGGGGGAATACATCGATTCCAGTGTCCATCAGGGCGGCGGCCACCCGGTGGGTATCCGCCGTGGTGTTGCCGTACTGGAAACAGCCGGTGTCGGTGGATACCGCCACATACAGGGGAACCGCCGTCTCCTGGTTGACCTGTCCCAGTTCCTTCAGAATGTCATAGATGATCTCGCCGCAGGCCGCCCGCCCGGCGTCCAGGCAGGTCTCCTTGGCAAAAAACTCCTGAGAGGGATGATGGTCGATGGCCAGATCAATGCCTCGCTCCAGCCAGGGCTGACCGGATTTGGTAAAAAGGCTCCGGGCAGCAATATCCACGCTGACCACTGCCTCCGGCTCATAGCCATCGGGGGCCAGCAACCCCTCCAGATAGGGGGTGAACAGATGGGTCTCTCCTGTACCGGGGCAGATATGGGCCGTCTTGCCCAGACCACGCAGGCCCCGGCACAGGGCGGCAGCACAGCCAATGGTATCTCCATCGGGCCGCTTGTGGGTCAGGATCAGGTAGCGGTCGTGGGCGCGTAGCCAGGCCGCAGCTTCGGTATAGGTCATGGAGCTCACTCCTCGCTGTCCAGATCGATGTGGGCGTTGGCCGGATTGGCAGGCTTCACTACCTCCGGGTCCCGCAGCATACTCAGAATGTGGGCGCCCTGACCGATGGAGTCATCCTCCACAAATTGCAGCTCAGGGGTATAGCGCAGCTTTAGGGCCGCACCCAGCTCCCGCCGCAGATAGCCCCCGGCGGATTTGAGGCCCTTGACCACCTCGCTCACGTCGCTCTTGTCCAGCACGCTGACATAGATCTTGGAATAGCGCAGGTCGGAGGTGGTATCCACGCCGGTAATGGACACCAGCCCGTGGACCCGGGGGTCCTTGACCGTGCGGATGAGGGTGGCCAGCTCCCGCTGGATCTCCTCGTTGATACGTCCAATGCGATTACTTGCCATACTTTTCTCCTATTACGCAATACAGACCCGCCCCCTCCTCAAATGAATTGGGGACGGAACGGGTCTGATTTCATTTTTTATAATTATACTTCAATCTGCTCCATCAAGAAGGCCTCGATGACGTCGCCCTCCTTGATGTCCTGGAACTTCTCGAAGGTGATGCCGCACTCGTAGCCGGCAGCCACTTCCTTCACGCTGTCCTTGAAGCGCTGGAGGGAAGCGATGGAACCGTCGTAGATCACCACGTTGTCGCGCAGCAGGCGCATCTGGGCGCCGCGCTGCATCTTGCCGCCCGTGACGTAGCAGCCGGCCACCATGCCCACGCCGGTGATGCGGAACACGTTGCGCACCTCGGCCTGGCCCAGCTCCACTTCCTTGAACTTGGGAGCCAGCATACCCTTCATGGCGGTCTCGATCTCGTTGATGCAGTCGTAGATCACGCGGTACATCCGCATATCAACCTTGTTGCGGGCGGCAGTGTCCTTGGCGTTGGAGTCGGGACGGACGTTGAAGCCCACGATGATGGCGTTGGAGGTGGTAGCCAGCATGACGTCGCTCTCGTTGATGGCGCCCACCGCGCAGTGGATGACCCGCACCCGGACCTCGTCATTGGAGATCTTCTCCAGGGAGGCCTTGACGGCCTCGGCGGAGCCCTGCACGTCGGCCTTGACGATGATGTTCAGGTCCTTCATCTCGCCCTGCTTGATCTGGCTGAACAGATCCTCCAGGCTTACCTTGCCCACCGGGCTGGAAGCAGCCATCTTCTGATCGTGCTTGCGCTGCTCCACCAGCTCACGGGCCATACGCTCGTCGGCTACGGCATGGAAGTCGTCACCGGCGCCGGGCACTTCGCTCATACCGATGATCTCCACAGGCACGGAGGGACCGGCCTCGGTGAGCTTCTCGCCCCGGGCGTTGGTCATGGCACGGACACGGCCCACGGCGGTACCGGCAATGATGATGTCGCCCTGATGGAGGGTACCGTTCTGCACCAGCAGAGTGGCCACAGGACCGCGGCCCTTGTCCAGACGGGCCTCGATGACGGCACCATGGGCGGAGCGGTTGGGGTTGGCCTTCAGCTCCTGCATCTCGGCGGTCAGGTTGACCATCTCCAGCAGGTTGTCGATGCCCTCGCCGGTCTTGGCGGAAATGGGGCAGATGATGGTGTCGCCGCCCCACTCCTCAGGCACCAGCTCGTACTTAGTGAGCTGCTCCTTGATGCGCTCGGGGTTGGCCTCCGGCTTATCCATCTTATTGATGGCCACGATCACGGGGATCTTGGCGGCCTTGGCGTGGTTGATGGACTCCACGGTCTGGGGCATAATACCGTCGTCGGCAGCCACCACCAGGATAGCCACGTCGGTGATCATAGCGCCGCGGGCACGCATGGCGGTGAAGGCCTCGTGGCCGGGGGTATCCAGGAAGGTAATGGGCTTGCCCTGGACCTCCACCTGATAGGCGCCGATGTGCTGGGTGATGCCGCCGGCCTCGCCCGCCGCCACATGGGCGTTGCGGATATAGTCCAGCAGAGAGGTCTTGCCGTGGTCGACGTGGCCCATGACCACCACCACGGGAGCGCGGGGCAGCAGGTCCTCTTCCTTATCCTCAGCGGTATCGATGAGCTTCTCCTCGATGGTGACGATGATCTCCTTCTCCACCTTGCAGCCCAGCTCCTCGGCAATGATAGCGGCGGTGTCGAAGTCGATGACGTCGGACAGGGAGGCCATGACGCCGTTCTTCATCAGGGTCTTGACCACCTCGGCGCCGGTCTTCTTCATGCGGGAGGCCAGCTCGCCCACACCGATCTCGTCGGGGATCTTGACGGTGAGGGGGGTCTTTTTGGCGATCTCCATCTGGAGCCGGCGCATCTTCTCCTGCTCCTCCTGGCGGCGCTTGTTGCCGCCCTGGAAGCCGCCCTTGCGCTGGTTGCGGCCCTGGAACTTCTGCTTGCCGGCCTGCATCTGCTTGGTCTTGCCGGCGGCCAGATCCTCCAGCCGCTGGTCGTACTTCTCCAGGTTCACGTTGCCGCTCTTGCGGGTGTCCACAACCTTCTTCTCAGGCACACGGGTCGTGGGCCGGCTGGGCTGCTGGACGGGCTGAGTCTTGGGCTGCTCCGCCTGAGCGGCGGGCTTATTGACAGGCGCGGTATGTTCCTTCACAGGCTTTCCACCCTTCTGGTTCTGCTGCTGAGCGGGAGCAGTGCGCTGCTCCTCCTTCCCGGCGGCAGGTGTTTCCTTGGCCGCGGCCTTGGGTTCCCGATACACATCGGCGTAGATGCTCTCAATGCTCTCCACCTGATTGTGCTGGGTGAGATACTCGAAAATCAGAGACAGCTCCCGGTCGCCCAGAGGCTGCATATGGTTCTTCGGAGTCGTCGCGTATTTGGTCAGAATGTCGGTGATATCCTTGGAGTTCTTGTTGAAATCCTTGGCCACCTCATGCACACGGTATTTGTTGTTCAGCAAATAAAGCCACCTCCAACTGGTCGGCTTGCGCCAATAGGAAAACGCGGCGGGACCGCTGCGCTTTCTTATTGGAACAAGCCTGCTTGTTCCAATCTGTCCTCAGCCACTTCTTGTTCATGGCTGCTGCTTCTTGATGGTCAGTTTGCCCTTGGGGGCAAACGGTCTTGCCTGCTTTTTGGCCGCGGGCGGATTCTCGGGCGCTTTGGCCGCCTTGGGGGGCGGAGCCCACGGCTTCTTGTTCTTCTTCTGCAGGTTCTTCTCATGGGCCCGCTGTTCCTTCTGCCGCTGAAGGGCCTTACCCGCCTGGACCTTCAGCTGTTCCGCTGCGGCAGAGCAGCCCTCCGGATCAGCGGCGGCCAGCTTGGCGGCAATGGCGGCGGCCAGCCCCACGTCGGTGAGGGCCAGCATGGTGCAGGCAGAGCGGCCCACCGCACCGCCCAGGCCGCCCTTGGTGTAGGGCGTGGGCAGGTGGGGCACCTTGCCGATCTCGGCAAAGTGAGCGGCCCGGCGCAGGCTGTTGTCCGCGCCGTCACAGGCAGTGAGGATCAGCTTGGCCTGGTGAGCCCGGGCGGCGGCGCCCACCGGCTCCTCGCCCACCTCCACACGGCCTGCCTTACGGGCGATGCCCAGCAGATGCAATACGCTATCCATCCTGATCGCCCTCCCGCATCTGCTGTTCCAGCGCCTCATATACCTCGTCGGGCATGGGGGCGGAGAAAGCCCGCTCCAGCGCCTTGGCCTTCCGGGCCCGCTTCAGGCAGGCCTCGTCGGGACATACATAGGCCCCCCGGCCCGGCTTCTTTCCCTTGAAATCCAGGGAGACTTCCCCCTCGGGACTCTTCACCACCCGGATCAGCTCCTTCTTGGGCTTCATCTCCCGGCAGCCTACGCACTGACGCATGGGAATCTTCTTGGGCATCCTTCTGCCCCCCTTCCATCTTATTTGATCACTGAGGGATTACTCCTCGGTCTCGGCCTCGTCCTCGAGGATCACGTCCTCCTCATCCTCCACTTCCTCGTCGGCGGGGGCGGAGGCGGGCTTGATGTCGATCTTCCAGCCGGTCAGCTTGGCGGCCAGCCGGGCGTTCTGACCCTCCTTGCCGATGGCCAGGGACAGCTGATCGTCGGGCACCACCACGCGGCAGGTCTTGCCCTCCTCGTGGATGTCCACGCTGATGACATCGGCGGGGGACAAAGCGGCGGCGATGTACACGGCGGGGTCCTCAGACCACTTGACAATGTCCACCTTCTCGCCGCGGAGCTCCTCCACGATGTTGTTGACACGCTGGCCCCGGGGACCCACGCAGGCGCCGATGGGGTCCACGTTGGGATCGGCGGACCAGACAGCCAGCTTGGTGCGGGAACCGGCCTCACGGGCAATGGACTTGACTTCCACAGTGCCGTCGTAGATCTCGGGCACTTCCATCTCGAACAGCCGCTTCACCAGGCCGGGATGGGTGCGGGAGATCAGGACCTGGGGGCCCTTGGTGGAACGGCGGACCTCCACCACATACACCCGCAGGCGCATACCCTCCACATACTCCTCGCCCTTGACCTGCTCGCCGGCAGCCAGGAAGGCCTCGGTGGCCTCGCTGCCGGAGCCGATCCGCAGACTGGCGGCACCGGAGCGGGGATCGATACGGGTGACCACGCCGGTGAGGATCTCGTGCTCCTTGGAGGAGAACTCGTCGTACACCATGCCCCGCTCGGCCTCGCGCATACCCTGGATGATGACCTGACGGGCGGTCTGAGCGGCAATGCGGCCAAAGTCCCGGGTCTTGATCTCGATCCGGATCACATCACCCAGCTGGGCCTGGGGCAGCTTGCTGCGGGCAACCTCCAGGCTCATCTCGGTGCAGGGGTTATCTACCTCCTCCACCACGTCCTTCTTGACGAACATCCGGACAGTGCCGGCCTCCTCGTCGGCCTCCACCACGATATTGTCACCGGCAGTCTCGTGGTCCCGCTTGTAGGCGGACACCAGGGCCTGGGTGATCTTCTCCAGCATATAGGACTTGGGGATGCCCTTTTCCTTCTCAATCAGGTTGATGGCGGCAAAAAATTCCTTGCCGTCCAGCTCATTGGTCTTCTGCGCTTTGGCATTCTTCTTCGGCATAGTTCTGTCTCCTTATCCTCAACACGGGCGGTTTCTGTCCGCCCCTACATCTTAAAACCGCACGTACAGCCGGGTCTGGGCCACGTCCTTCTTGACGAAGGTTCTGGGACCGTCGGCTGTCTCAATGGTCACGTCGCCGTTTTCATAGCCGGACAGGGTGCCCACATGGTCCTTCCGGCCGTCCACCGCCCGGTAGAGGCGGACCTCCACCTCAGCCCCCATAAAGGCGGCAAAGTGCTCCGGCTTCTTCAGGGGTCGGTCGGCGCCGGCGGAGGAGACCTCCAGCACATAGCTACCCTCAATGGGATCGGCCTCGTCCAGCGCGTCGGACAGGGGACGACTCACCGCCTCACAGTCGTTAATGGAGACGCCGCCTTCCTTATCAATATAAATCCGCAGGAACCACTGTCCCGCTTCCCGCACGTATTCCACGTCCCACAGGGAGCAGCCGGCAGCCTCCACCAGGGGGGCCGCCAGAGCGGATACCAGTTCCGTTACCTTGGCCATAATCCACCTCCGGCAAGGGGCTGTAAAAAATTTACATACCCCGTTTTTTCAATAAGAAAGAGCGGAGCCGTGACCCCACTCTCACCATACTTCTACTACTAACGTATGTACTATACCACAAACCGGTGTTTTGTGCAAGGGTCTGCCGTGATTTTTTCCAATCCGGTCTTTTTTATGCATTTGAGTTGACATAAGGAAACCCTCTGGTACAATAGGAATCAGATTCATTGTTTTAAGGAGGTCGGAACATGGAAGGCAACAAGCAGGCCCTGGAAATTTTGGGCGAGGTAAAGAAAGCGGTGGTGGGCAAGGACAATGTGCTTGCCAAGGTACTGCTTGCCATCCTGGCCCGGGGCCACATTCTGCTGGAGGACATCCCCGGCGTAGGTAAGACCACCATGGCTCTGGCCTTTTCCAAGGCTCTGAGTCTGAAATATAACCGTGTGCAGTTCACCCCTGACGTGATGCCCTCTGACATCACCGGTTTTTCCATTTACAACAAGGCCACCGGCGCCATGGAGTATCAGCCCGGCGCGGTGCTGTGCAACCTGTTTCTGGCAGACGAGCTGAACCGGGCTACCAGCCGCACTCAGTCGGCCCTGCTGGAGGCCATGGAGGAGGGGCAGGTCACCGTGGACGGCGTGTCCCATCCGGTGCCCCAGCCCTTCCTGGTCATCGCCACCCAGAACCCGACGGGGGCCTCAGGCACTCAGCCTCTCCCCGACTCCCAGATGGACCGCTTCATGATCCGGTTGTCCATGGGCTACCCCACCCCGGCGGATGAGTTTACCATGGTGCGCCGCAAGCAGGGGAGCAACCCGCTGGCGCAGGTACGCCAGGTGCTGGACCTGAAGGGTCTGTCCGCCCTGCGGGCGCAGGCCGACGGGGTATTTGTGTCCGACCCGGTGCTGGACTATATCATTCGGCTGGTCAATGCCACCCGCAGCCATCCCATGATTGT
>NZ_CAJFGT010000048.1:0-20421 GCF_904377885.1 Flavonifractor sp. An112
GAGAAGTGTGGCTCGAACTCCGGCCTCACGCTCCCAAAGCAGGCGCGCTACCAACTGCGCTACACCCGGATATGAAGTTGTGGGGTGGCCCGGGCGTATTCTCCCAAATCAAGCGCGATACCACCTTCGCTACACCCGGATATGTGGTTTACCTGCATAACAGATATCATTATAATATATGCCGCCAAGGATTGCAAGTATCCAATCAAATATGTTATGATGCTCTTTGTGAGGTGAATAAATCGATGCGAATGAGAAAAAAGCCCAACCTGGCCCCCCGGATGGAGCGGTGTGCCCGTGTTCTGATCTCTGATCCTGCCGCCCTGCGGGGCCGTTGGATGAGCCTGATGCCCCAGGCAAGCGTTCTCTACCTGGAACTGGGCTGCGGTAAGGGCCGTTTTACTGCCGAGACCGCCGCACAAAATCCTCAGGCCCTCTACATTGCGGTGGAACGGGTGCCTGACGCTATGGTCATCGCCATGGAGCGGGTATGCGCCATGGATCTGCACAATGTCTTCTTTATCGACGGCGATGCCGCCGACCTAACTGAACTCTTTGCCCCCAGCGAGGTGGATCGCATCTACATCAATTTCTGTGATCCCTGGCCCGGCAACCGGCACGCCAAGCGCCGCCTGACTCACCCTGATTTTCTGCTGCGCTACCGTCAAATTCTTTCCCGGAAGGGTGAGATCCACTTTAAGACAGATAACCACGATCTGTTTGAGTGGTCTCTGTTCCAGTTCCCCAAGGCCGGGTTCCAACTCTCTCAGGTCACCCGCGATCTCCATGCCAATGGTATCTGCGGCGTTATGACCGACTATGAGGAAAAATTCCACAACCTGGGCACCCCCATCAATCGGTGCGTAGGTTCCATCGCTCCCCTGCCTGTCTCCCACAAAAATGCAGAGTCATAACCATCAGGGCCTGCCGCTTGTTGCGGCAGGCCCTGATTCCTTTATCCACGATAGCGGTGGTAACCACGTCCCTTTTGTCCTCCATAACGGCGGCGGCGTCCTCTGGTGGCAATCCGGTAGACAATAAATACGATCAGAGCCAGCACTACAAGGCAGACTACAAGAGCGATCCAGCCTACCAGGTTCAGCCCTTTCAGCAGGCTCACCGGATTCAGGGACGCCTCCTCCACCTTCCGTCCCTCTGGTGCGGCATAGCGCTGGTCCACCGTACCCATGGACTGGAGGTAAGTGGCCAGCGCATACCACTCCTTCAGTTCCGAGCCATTTGGGGTATAAATGATCTGGTCCTCAAAATTGGTCACCGGGTTACCTTGGGCATCCTTGGGCGTTATGGTCAGAATACCAAAGGACTGGTCATTGACGGTACCCAGCATCTGTCCGGTATACAATCCGGTCACCACTCGGTAGAGCTTGTCATCCTCCAGCGGCACGGTAGTACCGTCAGGCAGCACCTGAGCATAGTCATTTACCCGATTGAGGATGATCCGATAGGGGTTCCAGGTCCAGGTCATTCCCGAACCATAGATCTGGGCGGCGGGCATCAAGCCAGTCACAGAAGCGTCCACCTCAAAGGCATCCCGCAGTTCCCGGCCGGTGATCCAAACCGAAATCAGCGGATAGCCTGGGGTTCCGTCGGCACCGGAACCCAGAGAGGAAACGTTAAACACATCCGATGTGGTGATCTCTCCCGCAGAGAAGGACTCCCGGATCACGCCCGCTGCCACCACAGCAAAATCCACCGGCACATAGTCCTCCCCCTCTGCCTGCTGCACGGCATAGATATAGGAGTCGGCAATGAGATTGCCCAAAGTATCCTCTTTATGCTCCTTGCCAAACTGGGAGATAGGGGTGAAGTCAAACTCCGACCGGGCCAGCACCTGATCGAAGGTCAGTCCGAACTGGGAGAGGTACTCCTCCTCGATGATTGGCTGGAAAGACTGGGCCAACCGCTCCATCTCAGTATTAGCTGTTACTGTCTCGTCCACCGGCACCAGCCGGTAATCATAGTCCGTGACAGTACCGGCATCGTCCAGCTCCAGAGCCAGCACACCCAGATTGGTGGTATACTCTCCGCAGGAAACAATCAGGGTATCATTGACCTGAATCGGCTCATCCAAGGTAGAGTGGGTGTGGCCGGAGATAATCACGTCGATGCCGTCCACCGCCTTAGCCAACTCATAGTCCTCCCCTTTTCCACCATCGGTGCCGGTGTGGGAGAGACACACAATCACAGAGGGACCTTCCAGCTGGGCCAGTTCCTCCTCCAGGGCCGCCACCTCTCGCCGGGCAGCATCGGCCACAGGCTCAAATTCCATGCCCGACATGGGAGCGCAGGCATCCGCGTCCTCCCCCATCAGGCCAAAAATACCGTAGTTGATGCCACCCCGGGTGAGGATCATATGGTCCTGCACTCCATAGGCCTCCATAGCGGCCCGCAATTCCTCGGCGCCTTCCCCGTCCAGCACCGTGCCGTTGGACTGCACAATGGCAGGCACCTGACTGCCGCTGGCGGCTGCCGTCTCCAGCATTTGGGCCAGGCCCGAGGCCCGGTAGTCAAACTCATGGTTGCCCAGGGTGGTCACATCATACCCCATAGCCCCCAGTGCCTTCAGCTCCGGCGCCTGGGTGGCATAGATGGTCTGAAACAGCGTTCCCATGGAGAAGTCGCCGCCATCCACCGTGATGGCATCGGGATACTTCACCCGTTCCAGCGCAAGAAGGGTCGCCAGGCGGGTATAGCCACCATATTCCCCGCCATCTTCCGAGGGCGCAGGATAAAAATGATCATGGGTATCGTGGGTGAACAGAATCACGGCGTCGTGGCTGTTCTCCGCCGCTCCCCAGGCCGGGCAGATGAAGATCAACAAAATAAGGGTTAGAACTGTCAAAAAAAGCCGTTTCAGGCCATGATGCACCATAATACTCCCTCCTTGTCCCCATTCTGCCATAATTCCAATGAAAAGGAAAGCAAAAAATAGTCTGGATTTTTTCTTCTGTTTTCTACTTGACATCGCATCAATCCTTTGATATACTGTTTGGGCACAATAAAGCAGGAAGGTACCTCCGTCCTCACCTCCAGCATCAGCAAAGAGGTCAACATGGTCAGCGGCGCGCCGTATATTCGGCGTGGCTGTTCTGTTGTGGCGCGGGTACCGGAATGCGGTAACCGCGTTTTTGTATGCAGCAAAGAATTGGAGGTGCTTTCGTATCAGCAAACAGGGTCATCAGATCAACGAAGAGATCCGCGACAAAGAAGTCCGGCTCGTTTCCGACAGCGGCGAGCAGCTGGGTATCATGTCCGCCCGTGAGGCGCTGGAGCGCGCCATCGAGCAGAACCTGGACCTGGTGAAGATCTCTCCCAACGCCGTGCCCCCCGTGTGCAAGCTCATGGACTATGGCAAGTACAAGTTCGAGCAGACCAAGCGGGAAAAAGAGGCCCGGAAAAATCAGCACGTCGTGGAGATCAAGGAAGTCCGTATGTCGCCGGGCATTGACGTGAACGATTTTAACGTCAAGCTCCGTAACGCCCAGAAGTTCCTGAGCCAGGGCAATCGGGTGAAGGTCACCGTCCGCTTCCGCGGCCGCGAAATGGCCCACACCGATATCGGCAAGGGCCTGCTGCTCAAGTTTGCGGAACAGTGCAGCGAGGTGGCCGCGTTGGATAAGGACCCCAAGCTGGACGGACGGCATATGTCCATGTTCCTCTCTCCCAAGGTTGCCAAGGACGGCAAGAAATCCTGAGCAATCCCCTGAAATCCAAAGACAAAGGAGTTAACCACCATGCCTAAACTGAAAACTCACTCCGGTGCGAAGAAGAGATTCAGCCTGACCAAGTCCGGCAAGGTCAAGCGCGCCCATGCGTTCAAGTCCCACCTGCTCAACGGCCACGGCAAGGACACCAAGCGTAAGAGAGGCCTCCGCGCCGGCGCTTATGCGGACAAGACCAACGAGCCCGCCATCAAGCGCATGATCCCCTACAAATAAGATAATTCCGATTTTACCTTAACATAGGAGGCTTTTTACAATGGCTAGAGTTAAAGGCGCGATGATGACGCGCAAGAGAAGAAATAAGATCCTCAAGCTGGCCAAGGGCTACTGGGGCGCCAAGAGCAAGCACTTCAAGATGGCCAACGAGCAGGTCATGAAGTCCCTGACCTACGCCTACACCGGCCGTCGGCTGAAGAAGCGTGACTTCCGCTCTCTGTGGATCACCCGTATCTCCGCCGCCTGCAAGATGAACGGCATGAACTACTCCACCTTTATGAACGGCCTGAAGAAGGCTGGCGTGGAGATCAACCGCAAGATGCTGGCCGAGCTGGCTGTCAACGACAAGGCCGCTTTCACCGCTCTGACCGAGATGGCGAAGGCTCAGCTGGCCTGAGTTTGAATCCAAAATTCCTGTGTTCCTCTTTGGAACACAGGAATTTTTTTATGTCCTTGACAAAGCCTGTCTAATAAGATAGACTACAAGCAAGAAGTCTATCCCATTAGACAAAGGAGGTCCCTATGGAGACGCCCAAAATCTTTGAAAGCGAATACCGGTTCTGTCTCATTCTCTGGGAGCACGAACCGGTAACGACCACAGAATTGGTAAAGCTGTGTCAGGCCCAGCTGGGCTGGAAACGCACCACCACCTACACCGTCATCAAGCGGTTGGGGGAACGGGGCGTGCTGAAAAATCAGGACGGGCTGGTGACCGCCCTGATCTCCAGGGAGGACGCCCAGGTGTCCGAGCTGGACGAACTGATGGAGAAGAAGTTCCAGGGCTCCCTGCCCGCCTTTTTGGCTGCCTTCGCCCGCAGGCAGTCTCTGACTGAGAAAGAGGTAGAGGAAATCCGCCGCATCATCGAAAAATAAGGAGGTCCTGCCATGGAAGAGCTGTTCCTGACCCTGGTCAATCTCAGTCTCACCGCCAGCTGGCTGGTACTGGCTGTTCTGGTGCTGAGACTGCTCCTGCGGAAAGCTCCCAGGTGGAGCTTCTGCCTGCTCTGGGGCCTGGTGGCCCTTCGCCTGATGTTTCCCTTTTCCCTGGAAAGCCCTTTCAGTCTGGTCCCCAGTACCCAGCCTCTGCCCCGGGAGATCCTCCACACCGCCACGCCTCAGATCCAAAGCGGCATCCCTGCCGTCAACAGTGCTGTTAATCCCATCCTGCAAGAGGCCCTGGCGCCGGCTGCGGGAGCCAGCGTCAATCCCACCCAGGTCTGGTCCTTCCTGTTGTCCCGGATCTGGCTGGCGGGAATGGTGGTTCTGCTGCTCTATGCGCTGATCAGCTGGCTGCTGTTGAAGCGGCGGCTGGCCACCGCCACCCTGCTGGAGGACAACATCCGGCAGAGCGAGCAGGTGGGTTCCCCCTTTGTACTGGGGCTGTTCCGCCCGGTCATCTATCTGCCTTACCACATTCCGGAGCAGGACCTGACCTATGTACTGACCCACGAACGGGCCCATATCCGCCGTCTGGATCACTGGTGGAAGCTGCTGGGCTTTGTACTGCTTGCAATCTACTGGTTCAATCCCCTGATGTGGGTGGCCTATCTGCTGTTCTGCCGGGATCTGGAGGGAGCCTGCGACGAGAAGGCCGTCCGGGCTTTGAACCAGGAGGAGCGGCGGGGTTATTCCACCGCTCTGCTGAATTGCAGCATCCGCCGCCGGCCCGTGGCGCCCTGCCCCCTGGCCTTTGGAGAAGCGGGGGTAAAGGGCCGGGTGAAGGCGGTGATGCACTACAAGAAGCCCGCCTTCTGGATCGTGGTCATCGCCCTCGCTGCCTGCATCATTGCCGCCCTGTGCTTTCTGACCAGTCCCAAGGAGCCCTCCGTTTATGATGTTTTAACGCAGGACGGCTATGAGGTTCTGGGGCAGGAACAGGTGGAGCTGACCCTGACCGTCCCCAAATCCGCCCTGACCGACGACTGCTATACCGGCGAGGGCCACACCTTTGCCGACGGCCAGGTGGTGGTCTGGCAGGATGACGTCACCACCATCTATCTCCATAATGTCATGCCTTCCAACGAAAGCGATGAACTGCTGTATATGACCTTTGACTGCTCCTACCATTTCTCCAACTACGGCAGTTTTGTCACCCCATTGCAGGCCACAGAAGATTCCTCCGTCAGCCCCCAGATCCTTTTGAGAAGCAAGATCCTCAAAGACGGGACCACCACCTACCCAGACGCCCTTGACCTGCGAGGCTACGGACCCGGCGCCAAGTTTACCTTCTATGTGTCCAAAGAGGCCTGTATGGCCGCTCAAGACACTCTTATGATTAACATAATATGCAACCAGGTCCAGTATGCCAAAGAGGGTTATAAAACATCCGGGGGTCAGTTCTCCCCCGCCGGCCTCTACCTCTATGAGGGGGATGGGTTCGGCGGTGATTTTACCATCACCCTCCGGGCTGATGGCTCCTTCACCTACTATGAAGGGGGGTTAAGCAGCTATATCGGTGCAGGCAAGTGGTCTGTATCCGGTGATATTCTCACCCTGGAGGATGAGACCGGCGTCCCCAAGGTCAACCACTTCCGCATGGAGGGGAATAATCTGATCTTCCAGGCAAAGGGTTCCACCAATTTCATCTATGTGAAGGTGGCCGATGGGGCGGTCTTCTCCAAAAACAGCCAAATCCCTGTTCCGGCGGCCACCGCCACCAAATGGTTTGACTATACCACCGCCCCCAGCGAAATGGATTGGGAGGGGGAACTGACCTTCACCCACACGGCCTTTCCTGATGTGACCTTCCGCTATACGCCGGCAAAGATCACAGCACAACAGGCCGGAGCGGAAGCACCGGTCCCGCTGATCACCGGTATGCCCATCTGGAACGCCTATTTCTGCGACCTGAACGGCGACGGCCTGCCGGAGCTGTGCGCCACCCTCAGCATGGGGTCCGGCGTCATAGATACCCGGATCATGGTCTACGACTATGCCAATGGCCGCACCTATGAGCTGGAGGACCGGATGAAGTTCGACTACGCCCTGCGTTTCGACCCGGACACCGCCCTGCTGTATGTGGACAGGACGCCCTATGAAGGCCGGGAACCCGATCAGTCCGGCCTGTTGATGCTGGAGGACTCCGTCCTCACCTATGAGAATCAGTCCCCCAACTAGGGGCAGAAAACGGCCTGCAAGTGATTTCACGCACTTGCAGGCCGTTTTTTATGCCAACGTCTGTGTCCGGGTACACAATTTCTCCAGCAGGGTGCTGTTGTGGCTGACAATCACCAGCCCCAAGTTCCGCTTCTCCGCCTGGTCCAGCAGAAAGGTCCAGATCTGGGCCTGGGTGATGAGGTCCAGCATGGCGCTGACCTCGTCGCACAGCAGATAGCGCACCCCGGGCCGCAGGGCACGGGCAATGCAGAACCGCTGAAGCTCACCGCCAGACAGTTCCGTGGGATACCGCTCCAGCCAAGCGGGTTGGATGTGGAGGGTCTCCAGCAGCCCCGCCTCCACCGGCCCGCCCTCATTCAGCGTCTTTCCTAGTTTCATCAGCGGATCCACCGCCAACTCCGGGTGCTGCCAGATCATCTGCACCGGACAGATCCCCCGGTACTCCTTTAATGGCTTGCCATCTACCAGCACCGTGCCGCCGTCCGGCTTCTCATAGCCCGCCAATAGTTTACATAAAGTTGTCTTGCCCCGACCGCTGGGCCCGGCCAGACCCAACCGCTCCCCCGGCTCCAGCTTCAGATCGATGCCCTCCAGCACCGGGTTTTTCCCCTTTCGACGGTAACCGAAGGTCAGGTTCTTTGCCTCCAGACTCACGGCTGTTCCCCTCCTTCCGGATATAAACAGCGCACCAGGCCGCCGTCCAGTTCCCCATAGGCCACCGGACCCAGGCACTCAGGCCGCATTTGGGGGCAGCGGGGGGCGAAGGGGCAGCCCTCCCCCACCTCGCCCGGCCCCGGCTGGGTACCGGGTATGGGCACAAAACCGTTCTGGGGCAGGGCGTCCCACAAGGCGCGGGTATAGGGGTGTCGCAGCCTGCCGGCGGCAAAGTCGGCGGCGTCCGCCTCCTCCACCGTCTCACCGGCGTAGAACACCGCCACCCGGTCGGCAATGGTGAGGGCCAGCTCCAAGTCGTGGGTGATGAGAAGCACCCCCGCGCCGCTGTCAGCCAGCTCCCGGAAGTGACTCAGTACCCGTTTCGCCGCCCGGGCATCCAGACCGGGAGTGGGCTCGTCGGCGATGACCAGCTTGGGGGTGGCCGCCGCCGCGGTGGCGATGAGCACCCGCCGGGCCATGCCGCCGGACAACTCAAAGGGATAGCGCTCCTCGGTATCCGCCCCCAGGCCGTACCGCTCCAGCACCGCCCGACTGGCCTCCCGGGCACTCTGGTCCCGGCGGCCCTTGCGGATCTGGGGCCCCACCTTCATCAGCGGGTCCAGGTAGGTCACGCCCTGGGGCACCAGGACAATCTCTTTGCCCCTCACCTTCTCCGCCCGTTTGGGGGTAAGGGGCTGGCCCAAGAAGGAGATCTCCCCGGCCATATGGCTGTTATAAGGCAGGATACCCAGGATTCCGTGGGCCAGCAGGCTCTTACCCGAACCGCTGGACCCAACCACCGCCACCACCTGGCCAGGCCGGATGGTGAGGGACAAATCCTGAATCACTGGCAGCAGCACCTGTTTTGTGCCCCGTCCATACTGGGTGAAGGAGATAGACAGGTCTTTGACTTCCAAAATCGGTTCCAACTCCATCCCTCCTCACATATGTACGCTGGCAGGGTCCAGCAGCTTGCGCAGCTGCTCCCCCATGGCGGCAAAAAGCACTACCACCAGCACCAGGCTCAGGCCGGGGAACACCGCCAGCCACCACTTGCCGGTGGTGAGGTAGCTCATGCTCTCCGACAAAATCACACCGATGGCAGGCTGCTCCGGCGACAGCCCAAAACCAAGGAAGGTGACGCTGGCCTCGTGGAGGATGGCGTGGGGGAACTGGAGCACCAGCCCGGTGAGGAACTGGGGCAGCAGATGGGGCAGCAGATGCCGCCGGGCAATGGTCAGCCGGGACACCCCCAGCTTTTCCGCCGTACGGACATACACCGCGCCCCGCAGTTGGAGCACCTCACCCCGGATGACCCGGGCCAGAGAGGGCCAGTGGCTGAGGGCCACGCCTGCCACCACGCCCACGAAGCCCTTTCCGAATGCCAGGGAGATGAGCATGACCAGCAGGATATGGGGGATGCCCATGACCAGATCGATGCACCAGGAGATTACCGCATCCACCCAGCCCCCCAGGACGGCGGACGCCACACCCAGCACCAGGGCAATGACAGCGCTGACAGCCGCGGTCAGCAGGCCGATGCGGATGCTGAGGGACAGGCCGGTGAGGGTGCGGGAGAGCATATCCCGGCCCATCCAGTCGGTTCCGAAGAGGAACTGACCGCAGGGGGCCAGATTTTTGCGGGTAAAGTCGGTAACCATGGCCTGCCCGCTGAGCAGGCCTCCAGCCACTGCCACAGCGCACAGCACCACAGCGGCGGCAACCAACAGAAAGAGGGCATTTTTTCGCCCGTTCCAATGTCTCATTTCCGGGCCACCCCCCTTCTGATCTTGGGATCCACCACGCCGTAAAGCAGATCGGCAATCAGATTGCCGCCGAACACGATGGCGGCACTCACCACCGTGATGCCCAGCAGTAGGGGCAGGTCGGAACCCAAACCGGCGTTGACGGCAGCCTGGCCCAGGCCGGGGTAGGAGAATACCTGCTCCACCAGCACCGAGCCGCCAAAGATCTCGCTGATGGAGGCAAATTGCAGGGTGATGGCGGGCAGGGCCACGTTGCGCAGACCGTGGCGCAGCACGATGGATCGCTTGGACTCCCCTCTGGCCCGTGCGAAGAGCACATAGTCGCTCTCCATAATGTCCGCCATCTTCTCCCGGGTGTGCATGGCGATGTTGGCCACACCGGTGATGCTCAGGGTAAGGGCGGGCAGGAAGGCGTGGTAGAGCCGGTCGGCCAGAGTGACACTGGATGCGTCCGCCCCAATGGGTACCGACAGGCCGATGGGAAACAGTCCCAGCCACACTGAGAAGACCACCAGCAGCACCAGGGCCAGCCAAAAGGCCGGGGTACTGGAGATCAGCCAGCAGTAGCCTCGGATCAACTTATCCACCAGTTTTCCCCGGTTGGCACCGGCAATGACGCCCAGGGTCAGGCCCAGCACGCCGGAGATCACCCAGGCAAAGGCCATGAGCCACAGGGAACTTTGCAGCCGCTGACCGATGACCTGGCTCACCGGCTGGCGGTAGAGCAGCGAGGTGCCCATGTCTCCTCGGACAAAGTCACCCAGCCAGCCCAGATACCGCTCCACCGGCGGGGTATTGACCCCCCAGTATTCCTCCAGCTTGGCAATCTGCTCCTGACTCATGGTACCCAGAGCGGCCTGACCCACGTTGGTCTGGAGGGGATCCAGAGGAGAGGCCGACATGAGCAGAAAGGCGGCCAGGCTGACGCCCAACAGCAGCAGCACCATGCGGATCAATTTTTTGCCCGTGAACATCAGGCGGTGTTTCAAGGGAATTCCTTCTTTCCGGTGGAATATCAGCTCCAGCTCCACCGGTCCACGTTGTTGACGATGGACCAGCCGTGGCCGTGGGGGTGGATTTTCTGCTCGGCCACCTGGAGGCCGTCTTTCACCCAGTACAGGTGACTCACATTCACCAGCCACACCCAGGGGATATCCCCGTCCTGGGTAACGCCGGTGGTACCGTCCCACTGAGCCTTCTGCCACAGCTCATAGGACTCCTCCAGATCGGAGCACTGGAGGGCCTGATCCATGTAGGAATCCACAGTGGAATTGGCATAGGGGGAATACTGAGCGGTGCCGGTATCCCCGATGGTGTGATAGATGTTATAGAGCTCCATGGGAGTATGGGCGCCCCAGCCCCAGATGAGAGGCTCGGTCTGGGCCCGGTCATAGGCGGTGTCCCAGCCCACGCCTTCCATGGTGCAGGAGATACCCAGCTCTCCCAGCTGGTTAGCGAAGTCGGCGCACAGGGCCTGACGCACCGAGTCGCTGGTGGGATAGAGCAGGTTCAAGGTGGCCTTTACGCCGTCCTTCTCCCGGACGCCGTCAGCCCCCATAATCCAGCCAGCCTCATCCAGCAGGGCGGCGGCCCCTTCCGGATCGTACTCCACTTCGGAAGCCGGGTTATACCAGGGCATCTGGTCGCACACGCTGTAAGCGGGGGTACCGTAGCCGTTGAGCACGTTGTCAATCATCTCCTGCCGGTCGATGCCGATGTTAATGGCCCGGCGCACCAGCACATCGCCGGTAAGGGTACCCTCGATGACCGGCAGGTTGAAGCCACGGTTATCCACACTGTCGTAGGCCACAAGGCTGTAGCCAGCAGGGCTCTGGTCGGAATAGGTGGCGGAGGTATAGGCCAGATCCACCTGACCGGCCTGGACCGCCAGGAAAGCGGCGTCCTCCTCCATGAAGAGGATGGTCACCTGCTTCATTTCAGGAGCCTCGCCATAGTAGTCCGGATTGGCCTCCAAAATCACCTGCTGGCCCTTGTCCCACTGCTTCAGGATGTACCGGCCGGAGCCAATGGGATTGGAGCCGTAGGTGGCAGGATCGTAGGCGTGCTCAGGCACAATGCCCACAATGGCCATGGTGTAGGGCCAGATGGAGAAGGGGGTAGCCATATGGAATACTACGGTGGTGTCGTCCACCGCCTCGGCATTGTCCAGCATGGTAAAGTCGTTCACCGAGCTGGCTGCCTTGACGGTATTGTAGGTAAAGGCCACGTCGGAGGCGGTCAGAGGCTCCCCATCGGTAAACTTCACGTCATCCCGGATCTTGACCGTCCAGGTCAGGCCATCGTCGCTGACCTGGACATCGGTGGCCAGGTCGTAGCCAATAGTCAGATCGGTGTTGGTCACCGTGAGAGTGGACTGGATCAAGGGCTCATGGACGTGCTCACCGGCGCCCCAACCGTAGGCGGGGTCGAAGCCGGCCTCCGGCTCGGAGGTGGTGCCCATTGCAATGACCACGCTGTCCTTGCTGCCGGTCTGAGGGGTGGTGGTAGCAGCCGTGTTTCCGCCGCCGCAGCCCGCCAGCACACCGGCGGTCAGGGCCAGGCTCAGAATTAGAGTCAGAATTCGTTTCATGGGTGGCTCCTTTCCGTTACAGGCCCTTTTTTACTTCTTCCAGTACCACCGCCAGGGGCAGCCCGTTTGCACGGGCAAGGGCGGCAGCGTCCTCATACTCCGGTTTGGCATGGGAAATGCCGAAGCCCTCCGCCGTCTTGACCCGGACAGTCCCCCAGGGGGTATCCACCGTCTTACTGCCGGGAGTAAGGAAATACTTCTCGCACCGGCGGACCCGCAGGCCGTTGGTGGTAGTGTGGCGCAAAACGGCCTGAGCCAGTTCCCGCTCCTTCCCCGCATCGCATAGTACGGTGAGCACATGGCCGGGACGGCCCTTCTTCATGGTACCGGGAACAGAGTACACGTCCAGGGCACCCGCCGCCAGCAGCTGCTCGCCGGCAAAGGCCAGGGCCTCGCCGGTCATGTCGTCGATGTTACACACCAGTTCCACGATCTCGCCGTTGCCGCCCTCCTGGCTCTCACCCCAGAAGGCCCGGACACAGTTGGCCTGCTCAAACTGGCGGGTACCCACACCGTAGCCCACCTTTTCCACATTGAGTACCGGCATGGAGCCGAAGGACTGGGCAAAATGGGTCAGCAGAGCGGCCCCGGTGGGGGTACACAGCTCGCCTTTGATCTCGCCGCCGTAGGTGGGCACACCAGCCAGCAGGGCGGCGGTGGCGGGGGCGGGTACCGGCATAATGCCGTGGGCACATTTTACCGTGCCGCTGCCCACATGGATAGGAGACACCACGATCTTGTCGGGTCTCAGCAGATAGAGGGCGTAGCACACGCCGGCCACGTCGGCCACCGCATCCAGAGCCCCCACCTCATGGTAGTGGACCTCCCCCACCGGACAGCCGTGGGCCTTGGCCTCCGCCTGGGCGATGGCGTCATACACCGCCTTGGCGTGGGTCTTGACTTCCTCCGGCAGGGGCAGATGGTCGATCAGGTGAGCAATGTGGCCGGGAGTGGCGTGGTGATGGTGGTGGTGCTCATGGTCATGGTCGTGATGGTGGTCGTGATGGTGGTCATGATCGTGCTCATGATGATGCTCATGCTCGTGGTCGTGGCAATGATCATGGTCGTGATGATGCTCATGCTCGTGGTCATGCTCATGATCGTGCTCGTGATGATGGAGGTGCTCGTCCTCCTCCTCGCCGTGGACGGTAACCGTCATATGGGTGCCGCTGATGCCGCTGGTGACGGCGGATGCCGCCTCCAGATGAACGCCAGGCAGACCCAGACTGTTCATGGTATTCAGGAAGCTCTCCTTGTCCTCCAGCAATTCGTACAGGGCGGACATGAGCATATCTCCCGCCGCACCCATGTTGCATTCAATATATAAAGTTTTCATTTTAACCCCTCCATTTGATTGATCATGCTGGCCAGATAGCCCGCGCCGAAGCCGTTGTCGATATTGACTACGCTGCACCCGGAAGCACAGGAATTGAGCATGGCCAGCAGGGCGGACAGGCCGCCAAAGCTGGCGCCGTAGCCCACGCTGGTGGGCACTGCCACCACCGGGCAGTCCACCAGACCGCCCACCACGGAGGCCAGGGCCCCCTCCATGCCCGCCACCGCGATAACGCACCGGGCGCTCATCATGACGTCCAGGTTGGACAGCAGCCGGTGGAGTCCCGCTACGCCCACGTCATACAGCCGGGTAACCTTGTTGCCCATTACCTCAGCAGTGAGGGCGGCCTCTTCCGCCACCGGCATATCGCTGGTACCACCGGTGGCCACCACGATGTGTCCCAGCTCCTGCCGGGGGCCGGGGAAGGCAATACCCAGCTTGGGGATGGGACGGTAGTCCAGAGGGACCGACTGCTCCACGAAGCGGGCAGCTTCCTCCCCCATGCGGGTGATAAGGATATTTTTACAGCCCCGCTCCCCCATGGCGGCGGCAATCCCGGCAATCTGCTCCGGGGTCTTGCCCGCACCGTAGATCACTTCCGCCGCGCCCTGGCGCACCGAGCGGTGGAAGTCCACCTTGGCGTACCCCAGGTCCTCAAAGGGCTTGGTTTTCAGTTCCAACAGGGCGTCCTCCGGACTGGTATTTCCCGCCGAAACCGCCCGCAGCAGCTCCAGAATGTCATGCTTGTTATCCATTTGCTTACCTCCCCTTCAGATCCAACAGGACGGCGGAGAAATCCACCTCCAGCGCCTTGGCAATGGTATCACGCAGTTGAACGGCTCTCTCCATCTGTGCCTCCGGCAGCTGGATGCGGGCAGCGTCCCCCAGCAGCCGCACCCGGAAGTCGGTGAATCCCAGCTTGAAGAGGGCGTCCTCCCCCCGCTCCACCTTCTCCAGGGCCTCCCGGGTAATGGCAGTGCCGGTGGGTACCCGGGTGGCCAGGCAGGCGTAGG
This sequence comes from Flavonifractor sp. An112, assembly GCF_904377885.1. NCBI lineage: Bacteria > Bacillati > Bacillota > Clostridia > Eubacteriales > Oscillospiraceae > Flavonifractor > Flavonifractor sp. An112. Next base: position 14,436 of record NZ_CAJFGT010000048.1, read on the forward strand.
CCGGCTTGTCCCAGGTAAACAGCCCCGCCTCCCTGGACATCTGCCGCACCTGATCCTTGGTGATGCCGCACTCCCGCAGGGGGGAGCGCACCTCCAGCTCCCGCAGGGCCTGCATCCCCGGCCGGTCCCCGGCGTCATCCGAGGCGTTGGTGCCGTCCAGCAACACGGTATAGCCGTCCTCTGCCGCCCGCTTCCACAGGGTGGTAAACAGGGCCTTCTTGCAGTAGTAGCACCGCCGGGGTCCGTTGGCCGCCGCCTCAGGCACCGCCAACACGTCGGCCTCCACCACCGTCATGGGCACCTCCAGCTCCTTCGCCAGCTTTTGGGCGTCGGCCAGCTCAAAGGCGGGCTGAAAAACGGTGTTGACGTAATAGGCCCGCACGTCACAGCCGTAGGTCTTGGCCGCCCACAGCAGCAGGGCCGAGTCCGTCCCGCCGGAAAAGGCCAGCGCCGCCCGGGGGACCTGCTTAAAAAACTGTTCCAGCGTCATATCCGCGCTCCTTTGCAAAAAAGAAGGTATCCGCTCCCCTTGGGGGAACGGATACCTTCCTAGTATCCTTACATAAAAGGTCAAATCATGCACCAGGCTCGTTTCTGCGTGTGCCCCGACTCTGGTCGGGTGCTCCGGCTTCCTGCCGGAATATCGGCCGCACTTTCTGGTACCGGTATAGTTTACCATACCAAGGCATTCATTGCAAGCATTTTTTGATCATTCTGCCCCTTCTTCCAGGTCAGACGGGGTCAGCTCACCCAGCACCTCCCTCACCAACGGGAAGATATGGGTCCCTTTCAGGTAAACCAGGCTGAATTCCCGGGTTTCATCCAGGCAATCCAGGTGGAAAAAGGCCAGTTCCGGCTGACCTGCCGCCACCGGCTCATAGGCAAAGGTGATACCGCACCCTTCCGCCACAAACCGGGTAATGAGGGAAAACTGGTTGGCGCAAATTACCCGGGAAAACAGATCCAGGGAATAACCACGCTCGGCCAGCACATTCTCCAGAATACCCCGGGTCCCCGATCCCTCCTCCCGTACTACCAGGCACTGGCCTTCCAGTGCCGTCAGTGGAATTGTACGGCCGGCAAAGGGATGGTCCCTCCGACATAAACCTACAAATTTGGACCGGCGAAACAGGCGGCTGCCGAACCGACTTCGGTCGAAGGCCCCCTCGATGAGGGCAAAATCCAGCTGTTCATGCTCCAGCTGTCCCAGCAGGGCGGCAGTATTATCCACGGAGATTTTCAGATTGCTGTCAGAATGGCGGATATACCGGCTCAGGGCCTCGGCCACCACAAATTCTCCGATGGTTTTTGTAGTTCCGATCCGTATCTCCCGGACCTTTGTCTCCACCAGCTCCTGCTGGAGGCGCTGCTCATTGTAAAGGGCCGTACGAGCGTACTCCGCTACCCGCTGGGCCTGAGGGGTGGCATGAAGCTGTCGGCCATCATATACAAACAGCTTGCAGCCGTACTTATCCTCCAGGCCCCGGATCTGCTGGCTTACCGCCGGCTGGCTCATGCACAGCTTCTCCCCTGTTTTCCGGTAATTCATGGTCTCGTACAAAGTCAGAAAGGTCCGGATGCGATAGTCCACCATGGTCCGTCACCCCTATAATTTTTTTCGATCAATCAATAAGTTTTAAAAACTTTATTTTATTATACTGGGGTGCTATACTGATTACAAGCGTGACACAAAAATTTGTCAATAAGGACGGGGAACAAAGATGCGTATTCTGGTCATTGGCGGCGTGGCCGCCGGTACGAAGGCCGCTGCTAAAATCAAGCGGGAGGACCGCAGCGCGGAAGTCATCATTCTGAATAAAGGTCAGGACATCTCCTACGCCGGCTGCGGCCTGCCCTACTATGTAGGCGGCGCCATCGGCAGCCGTGAGGAACTGATCGTCAACACTCCCCAGAAATATGCCGGACTCACCGGCGCTCAGGTGATCACCGGCTGCGAGGTCACCCATGTTGACCCCGCCGCCAAGACGGTAAGCGGTCTGCGGGATGGCCAGAATTTTACCGAGCACTACGACAAGCTGATCGTTGCCACCGGCGCTGCTCCTGTGGTGCCCGATATGCCCGGCAAGAATCTGCCCGGCGTGTTCCCCATGCGCACCCCCGACGACGCGGTGGGCCTGCGGGACTATGTGGCCACCAACAACTGCCGCCGGGCCGTGGTGGCGGGCGCCGGCTTCATCGGCCTGGAGATTGCCGAGAACCTGCTCTCCCAGGGCCTGGACGTGACTGTGGTGGATTTTGCCGACCAGATCATGCCCAACGCCTTTGACCCCGAGATGGCCGACTTTGCCCGCCGGAAGCTGAAAGACGCCGGCATTCGCGTGATTACCGGCCAGCGCATCCAGTCCGTTACCGGCGTTGACAAGGCCACCGGCATCGTCACCGACGGCGGCGCCATTGCTGCTGACGTGGTAGTGCTTGCCATCGGTGTGCGCCCCGCCACCGACTTCCTGAAGGACACCGGTATTGAGCTCTTCAAGGGTACCGTGGTGGTAGACAAGGAGATGCGCACCAACCTGCCCGACATCTACGCCGCCGGCGACTGCACCATGGTGTACAACCGTCTCACCGGCAAGCCCCAGTGGTCGGCCATGGGCTCCACCGCCAACATCACCGCCCGTGCGCTGGCTAAGACCATCACCGGTACCGACACCCCCTACGGCGGCTGCCTGGGCACCGGCGTGGTGAAGCTGCTGCCGCAGCTCAACGCTGGACGCACTGGTCTCACCGAGGCTCAGGCCAAGGCCGAAGGCTTTGACCCCATCACTGTGGTGTGCGCCTGCGACGACAAGGCCCACTACTATCCCGGCGCTTCCAGCTTCCTCACCAAGCTGATTGCCGACCGCAACACCCGCAAACTGCTGGGTATCCAGGTCCTGGGTGCCGGCGCGGTGGATAAAATGGTGGATATTGCTGTTGTCGGTCTGTCTGCCGGTCTGACCATTGACGCCTTTAACGATCTGGATCTGGCCTATGCGCCCCCCTTCTCCACCGCCATCCACCCCTTTGTCCAGGCCTGCTATGTGCTGGAAAACAAGCTGGCCGGCGTGCTGGAGTCCTTCACACCCGCCGAGTATCTGGCCGGCGCTGCCAAGGACTACAAGGTCATTGATGTGCTGCCTACCCCCTCCATCCCCGGCGCCCATTGGGTGGAACTGGGCAAGGTCAACGGTCTTCTGGAGGGGATTGACAAGGACGAAAAGCTGCTGCTGGTGTGCAACCGTGGCAAGCGTGGCTACTTCCTCCAGAGCAAGCTGAAGTTCTATGGCTACACCAACACTAAGGTTCTGGAAGGCGGCGTCACCTTCAATCAGGTGAAGGTCCCCCGTCCCGCCGGTGCTGCTCTGCCTCCCACCGAGGTCAAGCGCCTCAAAGGCCTGGGCTGCCTGTGGGATAAGCGTACCCCTGACTGCTTCAATGTCCGGGTCATTACCCGCAACGGCAAGCTGACCACTGCCGAGCACGCCGCCGTGGCCGAGGCCGCCGAGAAGTTCGGCTCCGGCGAGGTCACCATGACCACCCGTTTGACCCTGGAGATCCAGGGTGTGCCCTACGAGAATGTGGAGCCCCTCATCGAGTTCCTCAGCGCCGCCGGTCTGGACGTGGGCGGCACCGGCTCCAAGGTACGTCCGGTGGTTTCCTGCAAGGGTACTACCTGCCAGTACGGCCTGATCGACACCTTCGCTCTCAGCGAGAAGCTCCATGAGCTGTTCTACAAGGGTTACCACGATGTGTCCCTCCCCCACAAGTTCAAGATTGCCGTAGGCGGCTGTCCCAACAACTGTGTCAAGCCCGACCTGAACGACCTGGGCATCATCGGCCAGCGCCTGCCTGAGCCCGATCTGAACAAGTGCAAGGCCTGCAAGGTGTGCCAGGTCGAGAAGGCCTGCCCCATCCACGCCGTGTCCATGAAGGACGGCAAGGCCGTCATTGATACCAGCGAATGCAACCACTGCGGCCGCTGCCTGGAGAAGTGCCCCTTCGGCGCCTACACCGAGAGCACCTACGGCTACAAGATCTATCTGGGCGGCCGCTGGGGCAAGAAGGTTGCCGCCGGCCGGCCCATGTCCAAGATCTTCACCAGCGAGGAGGAGGTCATCGCCCTGGTTGAAAAGGCCATTCTCTTCTTCCGGGATGAGGGTCAGACTGGTGAGCGTTTCTCCGACACCATCGCCCGCCTGGGCTTCGACTATGTGGAGGACAAGCTGCTCCACGGCTCCATTGACAAGGATACCATCATGAACAAGACGGTAATCGGCGGCGCCAGCTGCTAATTGCCACTCTTACAAGGGCCTGTTGCAAAATAGCTGTTTTGCACAAGCCTGTCATTGCGAGCCAGTGCGCACACTGGCGTGGCAATCCGTTTCCCCGGCAAAAGGGGCGGATTCCCGAGAAAAACGGCCGCCCACCGGGCGGCCGTTTTTCTCGGAATGACGGGTCTTTGTACGAGCTGCGCATTTTGCAACAGGCCCTTCTGTTTCAGGCAAAAAAATGGGCTGCTGCAGATTTGCAGCAGCCCATTTTTTACAATCAATAGAGCTTGGCGCCAGCGGGGATGTGGTCGTCCACCATCAGGCAGTGGAGCTTCTCCTGGCCCTCCTCATAGTGGATGGCGGAGATGATCATGCCGCAGGAGTCGATGCCCATCATCTTGCGGGCGGGCAGGTTGGTAATGGCAATCAGGGTCTTGCCCACCAGCTCCTCAGGCTCATAGGTGTCGTGGATACCGCTGAGGATCACGCGGTCGGTGCCGGTGCCGTCGTCCAGAACGAACTTCAGCAGCTTCTTGCTCTTGGGCACCGCGGTGCACTCCTTCACCTTGACGGCCCGGAAGTCGGACTTGGAGAAGGTGTCAAAGTCCACCTCGTCCTTGAACAGGGGCTCGATCTCCACCTTGGAGAAGTCGATGGGACCGGCCTCAGCCCGGGGCACGTCCACGGAAGCGGCGGGAGCAGCAGCGGCCTTGGGGGCCTCCACCTTGTCCAGGGGCTTCATCGTGGGGAACAGGATGACGTCGCGGATGGAGTCGGAGTTGGTGAGCATCATGACGCAGCGGTCAATGCCGATGCCCATGCCGCCCGTGGGGGGCAGGCCGTACTCCAGGGCGTTGATGAAGTCCTCGTCCATCATGCCGGCCTCGTCATTGCCCATGTCCCGGAGGGCCAGCTCGTGCTCAAAGCGGCCCCGCTGGTCGATGGGATCGTTGAGCTCGGAGAAAGCGTTGGCAAACTCACAGTGATTGATGAACAGCTCAAACCGCTCGGTGAGGCGGGGATCCTTGGGGGACCGCTTGGTCAGCGGAGAGACCTCCACCGGGTACATGGTGATGAAGGTGGGCTGTACCAGCTTCTCCTCCACCCGCTGGTCAAAGGCCTCGTACAGGGCGGTACCCCAGGTGCGCTCGCAGCCCTCCATATCGATGCCCACGGCCTCCACGGCCTTGCAGGCCTCCTCGTCGTCAGAGATGGCGTCGAAGTCCACACCCACATACTGCTTCACCGCATCGATCATGGTCAGACGGGGCCAGCCGGGAGTCAGATCGATGTCCACGCCCAGCCAGTTCACCTGGTAGGAGCCCAGGATGTCCTGGGCGGCGGTGGACAGAATGCCCTCGGCAATGTCCATCATGTCGTGGAAGTCGGCATAGGCCTCGTACAGCTCGATGGTAGTGAACTCCGGGTTGTGCTTGGGATCCATGCCCTCGTTGCGGAAGATACGGCCGATCTCATACACCCGCTCAAAGCCGCCCACGGTGAGCCGCTTCAGGTTCAGCTCGGTGGCGATACGCATATACATATCGATGTCCAGGGTGTTGTGGTGGGTGATGAAGGGCCGGGCGGTGGCGCCGCCGGAGATGGTGTTGAGGACGGGGGTCTCCACCTCCAGGTAGTCCCGGTCGTCCAGATACTTGCGCACGTGCTTGATGAAGGCGGTGCGGATCTGGAAGGTGCGGCGCACGTCCTCGTTC
>NZ_CAJFGT010000049.1:0-20311 GCF_904377885.1 Flavonifractor sp. An112
GTGTCAAAGTTGTCCAGGGGTTCGCCGATGCCCATGAGCACAATATTGCTGATGGTGTGGCCGGAATCGATCTGTGTAAAGAGCACCTGGTCCAGCATCTCAGCAGGGGTCAAGTCTCTTACCTTGCCACCAAGAGTGGAGGCACAGAAGGCGCACCCCATGCGGCAGCCCACCTGAGAGGAGATACACACAGTATTCCCATGATGGTAGCGCATCAAAACGGTTTCAATGCAGTTTCCGTCGGATAAGCGCCATAAATATTTGATGGTTCCGTCCAGAGCGGACACCTGCTTGCGCTCTACCTCCGGCGGACACAGGAGGCAGTCGGCCTTCAGCTTCTCCCGCAGGGCCTTGGACAGGTTGGTCATCTCATCGAAGGAGCGCACCCCCCGGTGGAGCCACTGAAAGACCTGTTTGGCCCGAAAGGCGGGCTCCCCCAACTCCTTCAAATAGGCGGTCATCTCCGCCAGATCCATAGATTTGATGTCAGTCATGTTACTCTCCCCTGCCGGGCCTTTCCGGCGGTATCAGTCCGTATTTTCTATGGAGGAATGCAATCATCTCCTCCGCCGTGGGCTCCCGCTCCGGAGGCGTTGGCTTGACGGGGTGTGCATAAGGGGCCGGGCCTGGCTCCAGAGGACATTGGGCCCGGAAGAACCCGGTCTGGACCCACACCTGGGCAAAGCACCAGCCGTGGTCCTGCTCATACTCCAGGTTTTCCGGCAGCGCCTGGATCATCTCCTGGAATTCCGGAACCGCCAGCAGCTTGGGGTGGTAGGCGCTCTCCCGCCACAGCTCCAGACCCAGGGCGGGAAATTCATAGGTACAGGCCAGCTCATGGTCCTCACAGTCGCACACATAGCCGGTCTCCTTGGCCAGGGCCGGGATCAGGTCCTCGGCGTGGGTACCCATCAGATCCAGGCCTCGGTACAGGACCTTGAGATCCTCGCACCGGTCCAGTCCAATGCGGCTCAGCTTTCCGTCCTCATACTCCAGCTGGAAGGTCTGGGGCGAGCCGTACCCGCCGAAGCGGTGCCACACCTCCACGGCTTGGTGCTCTTCCTCATTCAGCTTGTTCAGGGCGTCCTCCGCCTCGGCCTGGGTCATGCCCAAGGTGAAGGGACCCATGCCCTCGTTGGGCCGGACCTCATACACCCCCCGCATCCGCCGCAGCTTGGCGAAGAAAAAGCCGTCGGTGCCGTGGCGGTGGGGCCAGCAGGTCACCATGCCCTCCCTGGCGCCTTCAAAGTCGCCGGGCAACTGAAAACGCTCTAATGTAAAGTCTTTATGCTTGTCTAAAAATGCCCGCACTACGTCCTCATTCTCCCGCTCCAGCAGAGTGCAGGTGGCATAGAGCAGTACACCGCCTGGACGGACGTAGCGGCACACATTGTCCAGAATGGCCTTCTGGACCCGGGGCAGCCCCTCCAGGGGCTTGGGGTCCTTATAGCGGATGTCCGGCTTCTTGCGGATGATACCCAGGCCGGAGCAGGGCACGTCGGCCAATACCAGGTCAAATCCGTCAAGGAATTCTTCTTTACACTCCCTGCCGTCCAGCACTTCCGCTGTAATACAGTCCAGGCCTAACCGCTTGGCTCCCGCCTGGATCAGGTCCATCTTATGTGGGTGGATGTCGCAGGAGACCACCTTTCCCTCGCCCCACATGGCAATGGCGGCGGCAAAGGACTTGCCGCCGGGGGCGGCGCAGGCGTCCAGTACGTCCATGCCTTCTCTGGGGTCGGCGGCCAGTACCGCCAGCTTGGCGGCGGCGTCCTGAATGTAAAAGAGGCCCTCCCGGAAGGCGGTCAGCTCCTCCAGGCTGCCGGTGTGGGACAGCAGCAGGCAGTTTGGCAGCCAGGCGTGAGGCTGGACCTCCACTCCCTCCGCCCGGAGGGAATCGGTCACTTCTTCCACCGTGGCCCTGGTGGTGTTCACCTGGGCGCAGGTGGGCGGCTCCCCGTTGTTGGCCGCCATAAGGGCGGCGGCCTCCTCCCTGCCCAGCCGGCGGGTAAAGAGGTCGGCCAGCCACTGGGGATGGCTGTACCGCACCGCCGGGTCCTCCGGCGGCTCCAGGCTGTCCTTCTGCCGCACCAGGGACCGAAGCACACCGTTCACCAGACCGGCGGACCGGGGATTCTTGGAGCCCTTCCGTGCCAGATCCACCGCCTCGCTGACGGCGGCGTGGTCAGGCACTCTGTCAAGGAATAACACTTGATACGCACCCAGCCGCAAGCTGTTGCGGACAGCGGGCTCCATCTTTTCCAGCTTCACCGTGGACAGCTTGCCCAGGTAGTAGTCCAGCAGCAGCCTGTTCTGGAGCACACCAAAGCACAGCCGGGTGGTCAGGGCTGCGTCCCGGCTGTCCAGTCCGGCGGTACGCAGGATCTTCTTCAAAAAGCCGTCCGACCAGGCGCCCTGCTGTTCGCAGGCCACCAGGGCCCGGAGGGCCGCTTCTCTGGCAGTCATATGTCAATCCCTCCGGCGGCTGTTAAAAGCCAGGATATAGCGCAGCAGCTGGGCAATGGACACCAGCAGAGCGGCCACATAGGTCATGGCGGCAGCCCCAAGCACCTTCTTGGCCCCACGCAGCTCCTGGTCGTCCAGCATATGGGTATCCTGCAAAGATTGGATGGCTCTGCGGGAGGCGTTGAACTCCACAGGCAGGGTGACCACCTGGAAGAAGGCGGCCACGGCAAAGAGCACCACACCCACGGCAAACAGGGGCCTGGAATACAGGACAAAGCCCAGGATAATGAGCAGGATGGAGATCTGGGAGCTGAAGTTACATACCGGGATGATGGCCCCTCTCAGTTTGATGGGACCGTACTCCTGGGCGTACTGGACGGCGTGGCCCGCCTCATGGGCGGCCACTCCCACCGAGGCGATGCTGGTGGAGCCATACACCGCGTCGGACAGCCGGATGGTATTGGTCCGGGGGTCATAGTGGTCGGTAAGCTTACCGGACACCCGGGTGATGCGCACGCCGTACACCCCGTGGGCCTTCAGTACCTCCTCCGCAGCCTGTGCGCCGGTAAGGCCCCGGCGGCTGGCAATGCGGGAATAGCGGTTGAAGGTGGACGACACGTTGATCTGGGCCAGCAGGGCGATGAGCATAGCTGGCACCAGAATGATCCAGTAATAGGTGTCAAAATAGTAGAAAAAGGGCATAATGACCTCCAGTCACATGACCTGGCCCCCGGTGAGGAACCAGAACAGATTGAGCAGGAATCCCGCCCCCATGGCGGTGGTGATCGCCGCTGTCAGCTTGGGTCTCCCCTCGGTGAGGGCGGCGGCAAACAGGAAGAACGGCAGGGCGCAGGACAGATAGCGTCCGGCGCTGAGCAGCCAGGACAAAGAATAGTTGAGCACCAGGTAGACAAAGCCGTACAGGGTGTACATACCCCGGAACTTGTTCCGCGCCCACACCAGCAGGGCAAAGAACACCGGGAAGAGCACAATGGTGGGGATCCAAATCTGGTACCGCACCAGCTCCGTAGGGTAGCTCAGGGCGTTTTGCAGCACATACCACAGGGTATCGGCAATGGGACAAAAACCCTGACTCCAGTGCTGCTGCATAACTGTAAAGGCAAATGGGTTGCCAGTTACAGACCAGTTGAGGGTCAAATAGATCAGGGTGCCCACAGCCGGCAGCAGTAGGGCAGGTAGCCTGCGGGCAATGGTTTTCCAATCAAAACGGCCCATATGCTCCACCAGCTCGGCCGCTGCCGCCCCAATGAGCAGGACGCCGTGCATCCTGGTCATGGCGGCCAGCATTCCCCATACACCCGCCGTCCACCAGCGGTGGCGGCGGATGTACCACAGCCCTGCGGCGGTGGTGAGCAGGAACAGGCTCTCGGTCATAATGCCGCCGAAGAAGAACGCGTAGGGGTACACCGACAGAAAGAGCACCGTCCGCCGGGCTCCTCCCCTGCCCAGCTCAAAGGCGGCCAGTTTGTAGAGAAAGACGCAGCCCGCCCCGTAACAGACAAAGGAAATCAGCAGCCCCGCCGCCATAGTATTGCCCGTGATAAGGGAAATCACCCGCATCAGCCAGGGATACAAGGGGAAAAACACCAGAAACAGATTTTTCCCGTCCTCCACATAGCCGGAATAGCCCAGCTCCGCCAGATTGACGTAGTGCAGGCCGTCCCATTTCTTCCAGATCCACAGGAAGGCGTCGGGACCGGAGCCGGGATAAAGCACGAAACAGGCCACCAACCCCACCAGCAGGAAGATCAAAATACGGAATCCAAATGTAACGGCAAATACCTTTACACATTCTCTGCTGTCAGGCATATAGCCCTTGGCTGCAAGTCCTTTGGCGGCCAGGGGCACCGGCACACCGGCCCGGCCCAGCCACCGCAGCACCAGGTACAAACCCAGGGCGGCCACCACGCCGGTGACCGCCAGGGTCCAGATCAGGTTCATTTCCCCTGCTCCGGCAGGGACAGCACGGTCCCCACCTCAATGGGATGGCCCCGCAGGTAGTCGGCAGCCTTCATGCGCTTGCCGCCGTCAGGCTGGATCTCCTCCAGCCGCAGCACGGTGCCCTCCCCGCAGGCCACCGCCAGGCCATCCTTCCCGGCGGCCAGAACAGTGCCCGGAGCAGTGTTGGTGCGCTCCTCAGAAATGACAGTTTTAAATACTTTACACCGCTTGTCTCCCAAGGTAGCCACGGCGGCGGGCCAGGGAATCAGGCCCCGGACCTGGTCGTGGAGCTGACGGGCGGTGCGGGTGAAGTCCATGGGGGACAGTTCCCGGCTCAGCATGGGGGCCAGGGTGGCCTTGTCATGGTCCTGAGGGGTGCGGGTAGCAGTACCAGCGTCAATCTGAGACACCGTCTCCACCAGCAGCTGGGCCCCCAGCACAGCCAGCCGGTCGTGGAGGGTCACCACCGTCTCATCGGGATCAATGGGGGTGGATGCCTGAGAGATGATGTCTCCGGCGTCCAGGTCGTGGGCCATGTGCATGATGGTCACGCCGGTCTCCTTATCCCCATTGAGCACCGCCCAGTTGATGGGAGCGGCGCCCCGGTAGTTGGGCAGCAGGGACGAATGGACGTTGATACAGCCCTTGGGGGGCGCGGCCAGAATATCGTCGGGCAGGATGCGGCCGTAGGCGGCCACCACAATGAGCTCGGGAGCCAGCTCCTGGATCAGAGCCAGAGCGGTACCATCCCGCAGCTTGGTGGGCTGATGCACCGGGATATCGTGGGCCAGGGCGCACTCCTTCACCGGCGGAGCCTGAAGCTTCATGCCCCGGTTCTTGGGCTTGTCAGGCTGGGTGAACACCCCGCAGATCTGGTGACCCGCCTGAATCAGGGCCTCCAGAGAGGGCACCGCGAAATCGGGCGTACCCATAAAGAGGATTCTCATGCGTCGTCCTCCTCCGCCATCATCTCTTCCAACTCCTCGTTGGTGTACAGGCGGCCAGCCAGCTCGGTAAACAGATGGCCGTCCAGGTGGTCCAGTTCGTGGCAGAAGCAGCGGGCCACGATCTCCTCGCCCTCCACCTCAAAGAAGTTGCCGTTGCGGTCCTGAGCCCGCACCTTGGCCTTCATGGGACGCTTCACCACGCCCCAGCGGCCGGGGACGGACAGGCAGCCCTCAAAGCCCTCCTGCTCCCCTTCCCGGGCAATGATCTCCGGATTGACCAGCTCCAGCATCTCATCGTTGGCATCCACCACGATAACCGCCCGGCGGAGGATGCCCACCTGGGGAGCGGCCAGTCCGGCGCCGTTGGCCTTGGCCAGCGTCTCCTTCAGATCGTCCAGCAGGTCGTGGAGCTTTTCATCAAACTGGGTCACAGGACGGCAGACCTTGTGCAGGGCGGGATCGCCGTCGGTAAGAATGGTACGCAGTGCCATAATGTTCTTCCTCCTAATCCAGTGGGTTCACGTCGGCAGTCACCGACACCCCTTTGTTTTCTTTATCGGTCTGGGCCGCCCGCAGCAGGGCGGCGATCATATCACGCACCGGCTTGGTGTTGGCGCAGGCCATGGTGAGCCGGTAGCGGTAGCGCTCGTTGATTTTGGCGATGGAAGCCGGGGCGGGACCCAGCAGCTGGACCTCCAATCCCTCATAGGCGGGCAGCCTCAGCCAGCCCTCCAAAGTACGCCGCAGCCGCATACAGGTTCGCAGCACCGCCGCCTCCAGCTTGCCTGAGGCGGTGAGTACGAACAGGTCCCGGAAGGGCGGGCAGCCCCGCAGCCGCCGCAGGGCGATCTCCTGCTGATAGAAGCCGTCGTAGTCCTGGCGGGCGGCGCAGCGGATCACGTCGTTGTCGGGGGTATAGGTCTGGATGACGGCCCGTCCCCCCCGGGCTCCGCGGCCCGCTCTACCCACCACCTGGGTGAGCAGAGAGAAGGTGCGCTCACCCGCCCGGTAGTCGTCTACATACAGGGACTGGTCGGCGTTGATGACACCCACCAGAGTCACGTTGGGAAAGTCCAGACCCTTGGCCACCATCTGGGTGCCCAGCAGCACCGGGATGTTCTCCCGTTCAAACCGAGCGAACAGCTTCTCGTGGCTGTGGGTGGCCGAAATGGAGTCGGCATCCATCCGCAGCACCTCCCAACCGGGCAAAGCCTCGGTCAGCTCCTCCTCCACCTTCTGAGTACCCGCCCCAATGAAGTTCAGGGTACCGCCGCAGGACGGACAGGCAGGGGGTAAAGGCTGGGAGTGACCGCAGTAGTGGCACATGAGCCGCCCGTTGGCCGAGTGGTAAGTGAGGTGGACGGAGCACCGGGGGCAGGTGGGCACCTCGCCGCACTCCCCACAGCTCACCATCCGGCTGGCGCCCCGGCGGTTGAGCAGCAGAATGGCCTGCTCCCCCCGGGCGGCGGTATCCGCCAGGGCCCGGGTAAGCACGCCGCTCAGGTCGGTGCCGTTGCCGGAGCGCAGTTCCCCCTTCATATCCACGATCTCTACCGGGGGCAGAGGCCGCTGATTGTACCGCTGTTTCAGGGTAAACAGCTGGTAGGCGCCCTGCCGGGCCTGGTACATGGTCTCAATGGACGGGGTGGCCGAGGCCAGCAGCAGCAGAGCCTTGTGCTGGACACAGCGGAACTTGGCCACGTCCCGGGCGTGGTACTTGGGCACGTTTTCTGACTGATAGGTCCCCTCCTGCTCCTCATCCAGCACAATGAGGCCCAGGTCCTTCAGGGGGGCAAAGACAGCGGAGCGGGTACCGATGACCACACGGGCCTCCCCCGCCTTGATGCGCTTCCACTCGTCGTACCGCTCCCCCGCTCTCAGGGAGGAGTGCAGCACGGCGATTTGCTCCCCGAAGTGGGAGGAGAACAGGCGCATCAGCTGAGGGGTCAGGGAGATCTCGGGCACCAGCACCAGAGCGGTTCTCCCCCGCCGCAGGGTTTCATAGATCAATTTCAGGTATACTTGGGTCTTGCCGCTGCCGGTGACGCCGTAGAGCAGCGCGGCGGCAGGCTTATTTCCGGCAGCCAACGCGTTAAGGCCGTCAAAGGCGGCCTGCTGCTCGCCGTTGAGTACCGGCTCGGCCAGCTGCTCCACGCCCTCCACCTGTACCCGGCGGTAGACCTCCCGCTTTTCCAGGGTAATGACCCCGCTTTTGGTCAAGGCCCGGAGGGTGGACGAGCTGGCCCCGGTAAAGTAGCACAGCTCCTTGGTGGAAGCTTCGCCGATGACACACAGCAGCTCCACCACCGCATATTGCAGCGGGGCGGTCCGCCGCCGTGCGGCAGCCTGATCCAGGGCCTCCTGGGCGGGCATAGCCAGGGACGCTACCTGTTCGGTCTTGTCCCCCACGCCCCGGGCGGCACTGGTCTCCAGGGTGATGATCCCCTTGTCCCGCAGCAGCTTAAGGGCGGGATTGGGGTCTTTGGTGCCGAAGGCCTCCCGAATGGCGGTCACATCGGCGCAGCCGCCGTTTGCAAAGAGCAGCTCCACCACCTGCCGGGCGTGGTCCGACTTGCCGGCGGCCTCAAAGGCCGCCTCCCGGTCCACCCCCTCGGCCACCTTCCACTGGTCCTGGAGTGCATAGTACAGCCCTGCCGGCAGCATGGCCCGGGCGGCGTCGTACACGGTGCAGAACCACCGTTCCCGCATCCACAGGGCCAGCTTTATGGCCTCACCGTCCAGCACCGGGCTGTCGTCCAGCACGGTGAGCACCGGCTTTAAGGACACGCCTGCCGGACCCTGGGCCTCCAGGGCCAGCACAATGCCCTCAGTGCGGCGGTTGCCCGCGCCGAAGGGCACAATGACCCGCATCCCAGGCCGCAGAGTAACAGTTAGCTCGGCAGGCACGACGTAGTCGTAGGGCTTGTCGATGGCGTAGGTGGCAGCCTTGAGGGCGATTTTCGCTACCATGTCCATCTCCTTCCCATTTCCCCTAGGCTTTGTTTGAATATTGGCGATATGCCCAGCGACGAGGAATTTTGGCCGCTGGCAAGCAATTTTTTTGCAGGAATCCTGACGGATTTCAAGGAAAAATAGTGCCGTCCAGGGGGCAAAAGGCCCGCCGATTGGGCTTGTTGACAATCTTCAAACAAGGCCTAAGGACAGCCCGAGGCAAGCGACAGGCCGGAAAGTCTGTCGCTTGCCTCTCATTCCTCTCATATCAGGCCTCTTCCTGGTTCAGCTCCACCTTACCCTCGGCCACCTCACGGATGGCGATGGTGACAGGCTTATCGTCCAGAGAGATGCCGGCGTCCTCCGCCTCGGTGGCCACCTGACGGGCCCGCTGGGCCACCACGTTCACCAGCATATAGCGGCTGGGCACCTGCTCCAGCAGTTTGTTCATAGGGGGTTCGAGCATCATATTCGATCAGACTCCTTCTACCAGATTCATGCGGTTTTTGGTGCGGCATCCCTCGGCGGTGAGGATGGAGATGATCTCCTCCGCCGCGTCGGACACCTTGTCGTTGACCACCAGATAGTCGTAATTGGGGATCTCCCGGTATTCCTCCCGGGCCTTCTGAAGCCGGCCCTGGATGACCTCCTCGCTGTCGGTGGCCCGGCGGTGCAGCCGGCGGGACAGCTCCTCAAAGGAGGGGGGTACGATGAAGATACACACCGCGTCGGGGCACTTGGCACGCACCTTGGCGGCGCCCTGGACCTCGATGTCCAGCAGCACGTCGATACCGGCGTCCAGCTTCTCCCGGATCACCCGCAGAGAGGTGCCGTAGTAATTATGGACATATTCGGCGTATTCCAACAGCTCGTCGTTGGCGATCATCCGCTCAAATTCCTCGCGGGCGACGAAGTTGTAGTTCACTCCGTCCTCCTCGCCCACCCGGGGCTGCCGGGTGGTGAAGGACACGGAAAAATGGATGTCCTTGCGTTCGCTGAGCAGCTCGGCGATCACCGTGCTTTTTCCCACCCCCGAGGGGCCGGACAGCACGATGAGCGTGCCATGTTCTTTCTTCTTTCCCATCAAGGCGCCTCTTCCTCCTCTGCGGCTTCTGTCTCTTTTCCGCCCAGTCGGCCTGCCACCGTCTCCGGCTGGAGGGCCGAGAGCACGATGTGGTCACTGTCCATGATGAGCACCGCCCGGGTACGCCGTCCATAAGTGGCGTCGATCAGGTTGCCCTTATCCCGGGCCTCCTGCACCATACGCTTGATGGGGGCGGATTCCGGACTGACGATGGCGATAAGCCGCCCCGCCGATACCATGTTGCCAAAGCCGATGTTGATCAGTTTCATGGGGCCGCTCCTTACTCGATGTTCTGGATCTGTTCCCGGATCTTCTCGATCTCGGCCTTGATATCCACCACATAGCCGGCGGTCTCAATATCGCTGCACTTGGAGCCAATGGTGTTGGCCTCCCGGTTGAACTCCTGGATCAAGAAGTCCAGCTTGCGGCCGATGGCGCCGCCCTGGCTCAGCATATGGTCCAGCTGGGACAGATGGCTGCGCAGGCGGACAGTCTCCTCGTCCACCGCCACCTTGTCGGCGTAGATGGCCGCCTCGGTGAGAATGCGGCTCTCGTCGATCTGAGTGTTCTGGAGCACCTCGTTCATCCGGGCCACCAGCTTGGCACGATAGTCGGCCACGATGCCGGGAGAGCGGGTTTCCACCTTGGACACCAGGCCCTCGATGGTGGCCGCCCGGGACCGGACGTCCTGGCACAGCTTCTCCCCTTCCCGGGTGCGCATGGCGTCAAAGTCGTCCAGCGCCAGATCCAGCACCGTACAGATATCGGCAGACAGGGCCTCCAGGTCTTCCTGGGTTTTTTCCACCAGGAACACGTCCTGGAACCGGGAGAGCAGGGATACAGAGATGTCGTCCCGCAGGCCGTAGGTATCCCGCAGGTCCTTGAGGGCGGCGTAATAGCCGTCGGCCACAGGCTTGTTCACCGAAATGGCCACGTCGCCATTGGCGGAGGGGCCAATGGTGATGTACACGTCCACCTTACCCCGGGAAATCCGGCTCTGCACCCGGCTCTTCACCGCGTCCTCGGCAAACACATAGATGCGGGGCAGCTTGACGGTGCAGTCCAGATAGCGGTTGTTCACCGAACGCAGCTCCACCGTGATGGGACGGCCGTTCAGGTTGGCCTCTCCCCGGCCGTAGCCGGTCATACTCTTGACCAAATGGGGTTCCCCCTGTTCGTATGAAAGTATTTAATCCTATTTATTATAATGCCTGCTGAATAAACCGAAAATCGGTTTATTCCCGCGGCAGTAGCCGCGCAATTCCATAAAAACGGCTCAAGGGAGCCGCTTTTATGGAATTCAGCCATTGTTATAATGCGTATTTCCACTAGTGCGTCTCAACGCACCAGTGGAAGGCGCAAGGTTTTTGGACAACTTCGTCCAAAAACCTTGCACCTGAACAAAGCTATTTGGCCCTGAAAGCTTTAGCTTTCAAGACTTCCAGCTTTGTTCATTACGCATTATTATATCAGACTACCGATTCTTCCGCAAGCCCCTGTCCACCCGGGCCACATAGAAGGCGATGAGCTTGGAAAAGCCGATGTCATAGATGACAAAGCCGATGTTGCCGGCAGCAAAGACCATCCAGCTCTGGCTGAGGGCGGCGGGCAAAAAGGGCAGAAAGAGTGCCTTCAGCCCGAACCACAGCACCGCCAGGGCGATGTTGCAGCAGACCAGCTTGCCCACCCATTCCAGTACCCGGCTGGGCAGCCGCTCCAACAGGCTCTTCACCATAGGCCACAGGCCGAAGAAGATCAGATAGAGCAGCGCCACACTCTTGCTGGGGATAAGGAGCAGACCCAGAATACCGGTGGCGCCGTAGCAGAAAAACCCGGCGGCCAGGCTGGCGGACACCACCGCCCCTGCCGGAAACACCCCCGCTACCGCCACCAGCGCCAGCTTGCCGCTGGGCGCCAGGAAGGCCAGGTAGAGGGAAATCAGGGACAGGCCGGTGAGCAGGCCCACCAGCGCTGTCCGACCCGCGCCGCCGCGATAAGAACCACGCCCTGCCATGGCTCAGTTCCCGCAGCCGCCGCACAGGCAGTTGAGACACATACAGGCGGTACACATATCGCAGGCGTCGGGGCCGCCGCCGTAGCCGTAGGGCCGGTAGGCCTGGCCGCCCTGACGCATCATCATCAGGGCCTGACGGTATTCGGCGTTGGAGGGGTCCATGTTGCAGGCCATCTGGATATGCTGGGTAGCCTCGTCCAGCCAACCCTTCCGGTAGGCCAGAGAGCCGGTGAGGAAGTGCCACTCGGCATCCTGGTTGGGGGCGGAGCGGAGCAGCTGCTCAGCCCGGCTCAGATCCCCCATGTTGATGGCCTGGCGGACCTGGTTGTACAGGCTGGAGCCCTGGGAGGAGGAGCCGTAGGACTGCTGATAGCCGCCCTGATAGCTTCCGCCCTGGTGGCCGCCGCCGGAGCGCATCTTGGTGATGGCGTCGTAGGCCTCGTTGATCTCCTTCATCTTCTCCTCCGCCAGATCGGCCAGAGGATTGTTTTGATAGTTGTCGGGATGGTACTTCCGGGCCAGTTCCCGGTACGCCCGCTTGATCTCGTCGTCGCTGGCGTCGGGCTTTACACCCAATACGCTGTAAGGATCGCTCATGTATGTTTTCTCCTGTCTGTATGATTGGCGGCCTTCCATTGGCCGGTAAAAACCAGTTCTTCCACGGCGGGCAGGCCCAGATAGAGGATGTTCTCCACCGTCTCCTGCCAGTGGCCCAGCTCCAGCAGGGCCATGGCGGACCGGGCCAGATTGAGAGAGTGACGCAGAGTGGTGCGCATGGTCTCCCGTCCCTCCTCCGGCCTGCCGTCAAAGCGGGTCAGGATGGGATTGTAGGAGCCGGTACGCTTGTCCTCCTCCAGATCGTCCCAGGCGTCCACCAGGTAGATCCACCGTCCAATGTGGTAGAGCAGCTGTTCCATGGCCCGGTCCCGTGCCCGGTCCCCTGAGGGGGGCGCAGCAGCGGTGAGCAGCCGGGCAAAGGTGTCCGCCGTCCGGTCGATGGAGGGGCACTTCTCCCCTTCCAACGCCTGCAGCTCCGTCAGACATTGGCGCACCTGGCCGTCAAAATCAGGCCGGGCGGCGGCAGCCTTCCGGTAACCACGGCGGAGCATCCGGGACAGCAGCCGGGCAGTCAGCCCCTTCCAGAACCCGCTGTCATCCACCGTATCCCGCAGCTTCCAGTAGCTGAGGATGGTACCGGCATCGGCGGCTGCGTCCACTCCGTCAGAGAGGACGCAGTTCTTTTTCCTGCACCACAGCCGGGCGGGACATCGCCTGGAGGCAGGCTCCGGCTTGGCCCCGTCCAGCAGCATGGCCAGGAAGGTGAAGTCGTAGTTGAGGAACATCCGGGCCAGAAAGCCGTGGCGCTTGCCCAGAGCGTGGCACACTCCGCAATAGAGGGCCTCATAGTCCCGGTTCTGGCGCACCTTCAGTTCGTCCCGCCAGGGACGCACATAGCCGAACATTAGTCAGCGGGATTGATGGCGGTGATACAGAAGGTAATGGAGCGGTTGCGGCGGACCTGCCGGTCCAGCAGCACCGCCAGCAGCACGCCCAGGGCAAAGCCGATGCCGCCCACCGCGGCGCTGATGCCGCTGCTCAGCTGAAAGGCAGCGCAGATAAAATAACCCAGGAAAAACAGGATAAAAGGCACCAGATAGACCACCACAGCCGCCTTCAGAATGCCGCCGGTGGAGGACTCCACCCGCACCATGTCGCCAGGCATGGCCCGCACCGGGTTGGCCGCCATGACGGCCACGGTGGAGCTGACCATCAGCTCGCTGCATCCGCCGCCGCACTTGGAGCAGTCGTGGCCGCAGGCGGACTGACGCTTCACCGCCACCTCCGCCCGGCCATCGGGAAATACTTTGGTTACTTTTGCAGTTTGAATCATGGGATCACCTTGAATTTTCTCTTTGTTCTATGACAGAAACCTACGTCAGGGATACGGATATGGCATATTCGCCCACCACGCCCACACTGCTGCTGCCATCCAGATAGACCTTGACCGGGACAGTGCGGCTGCCGGTGGAGGGATCGGTGTTGGACAGGTCGGCTACGATCCGAAGCTGGGACTCGGTGATCTCATTGACCTCCTCCTCCGGGCCCCGGATGAGGACGCTGCACGACTTGGTGATGGCCTCCGCCTCATAGCCCTCGGGCGTGTTGATGATCTCGATGTTGTCCACCTTCATGGTGCGGGTAGCCAGACCCTGAATGGTCACCGTCACATTCACTTCGGTAATGCCGCTGACGTTGGTCAGCTCCGGGGAGAGCTCAATCTCCTTGGTAAACACATTGGTGCCGTATACGTCGGCCAGTTTGATATCACCCAGGGAGATTTCCTTCAGGCCCTCCACATCAGCCTGATCGCCGGACACCATGATGGTGTCGGTGGGGCTGAAGGTCACCTTGGCGTCGGCCGCCGTAGCGCCGCCGCCCTCGATGAGGTTGACGGTGAGGGGTACCTCCTTGAGCACCTCTACCGGCAGGGTCACCAGAACGGTTTGGGGATCGGCCTGAATGTTGCTCCCAGTCACCGCGTTTCCGTCCGCATCCATGAGGGTCACCTGACACTGCTCACTGTAGGTGCTGGTCAGCTCCTGCTGAGCCACGGTCACCTGGGCATACTGCACCTCGTTGACCAGCTCCTCCTGGCCGCTGATGGTAATGGTCTCCGGGGTGATGGAGAACTCGCCCCGCTGATAGCCCTCAGCCACACTGCCCTCAAAGACCGCCTGTACCGGCACATCCTTTTCCGTCCAGCGGGACACGGTAAAGTCCACAGTAGAGGGGCTTGTATACCGCAGATCAATGGCGTCGGTGGAGGTGATGGATCGGGGATAGCTGATGATACGGGTGGTGATGGGAATGGACTGCTCACCCGGTTCGGTAATGCCGGACACATCGATATTCACCGTCACATCCCCCTGGGACAGGCGGTTGAACACCTCCCGGCGGGCCTGGATATTGAGGCTCACCATCTGATCGGCTCCCTGGGAGATCATCAGGCCCCGCTCTTCCAGCACGTCCAGGCCGCTGAATACCACCTGTACGTTGCGGACGGTGCCGGTGGTCAGGGGGTTGGCCTCCTTGCCCACATAGATCCAAAGGGCGAAGGCCAGCAGCAGGGAGACCAGAATATAGAACCACTTGGAATCAGTGATCTTTCTCACCATTCAGCTTCTCCCCCTTTCCGCCCCGGAACAGCGACATAAATTTGAACTTGGACGGAGCTTCGGTCTGTTCCTGCTCGGGCATAAGCTCATTGCGGAGCAGCCGTTCCAGGGTTTCGGGGGCCAGATGCCGCTTGAGCATCCCGCCCACCGCCACCGAGATGGAGCCGGTCTCCTCCGACACGATGGCCACCACCGCGTCGGTGTGCTCGCTGGCGCCGATGCCCGCCCGGTGGCGCATACCCAGCTCCCGGGACAGATTCACGTTGCCCGACATGGGGAGCATACAGCCCGCGCCCACAATCCGGCCGCCCCGGACGATGACGGCGCCGTCATGGAGGGGGGCCTTGTTCCAGAAGATGTTTTTCAGCAGCTCGGCGCTCACCGAGCAGTCCAGGGCAGTGCCTGTCTTGATGGCATCATCCAGCATATTCTTCCGCTCAAACACCATCAGCGCACCGGTCTTGGACTTGGACAGAGAGGCGTAGGCCTCCACCGTCTGGGTGATGGCCCCATCCAGCTCGTTGCGTTCCTCAGCGTGGGTAAAGACCTGGCCCAGGCTGGTACGGCCCATCTGCTCCAGGAAGCGGCGGATCTCCGGTTGGAAAATGACCACCAGAGCCACAACACCCCATTCCACCACCCTGCCCAGCAGGAAATTAACGGTGTTAAGCTGAAGCAGGCTGGAGGCCCACAGGGCCACAATGAGCACCAAAATGCCCTTAGCCACCGCCCCGGAGCTGGTGCGGCGGATGAGCATAATGAGCTTATAGATGATAAACGCCATAATCAGGATGTCGATGATATCGAAGATCCCGATGGGGGTCACCATCCCTTTGAGCTGCTGCAGCAGATATAAAATGCCTTCCATACTCCCACGTCTCCCGCTCTCCGGCGGCGCCGGTCATTGCTCCCTGGCCGGTCCTGTTGAACCGACCTACTTTAACCAATTTATTATACTGTATTCCCCTGTGATTGACAAGGGTAAGCAAGATCAATTTTCTGTGAATTCCGCTCACCGTTCCCTCAGATCCGACGGGGTCCGACGCTTTCCTGGCAGCAAAAAACCCTCCGGGCCGAGGGCCTTGGAGGGCATTTCGCTCAGCTGGAGGACTGGACCAGCCGGGAGACCTCCCACACAAACCGGTCCACCTCCGCCGGGGTATTGAAGTCGGAGACACTGGCCCGGACGGTGCCCGCCTCCAGAGTGCCGGCGTTTTCATGGGCCAGAGGGGCGCAGTGGAGCCCCGCCCGCACGGCGATGCCCCGGCGGCTCAGGGTCTCCCCCACCGCCTCACAGTCCATCCCCTCCACCTGGAAGGAGAGCACGCCGCTCTGACAGGCCGGGTCCCGTGCCTGAAAAGCTTTTACATGGGGCAGCCGGGCCAGCCCCTGGGCTGCCCGTCGGATAAGGGCCCCCTCCCGTTTGCCGATAGCCTCCGGGGTGCGGGCGGCCACATAGCGCAGCCCCGCCAGCAGTCCGGAAATGCCGGGCAGATTGTGGGTCCCCGCCTCCAGCCGGTCAGGCAAATAATCTGGCATGGTCTGGAGGGCGGAGGCACTGCCGGTACCACCCTGGATCAGAGGGACCGCCTCCCCGGCGCAGAGGAGCAGCCCGGTCCCCTGAGGGCCGTACAGCCCCTTGTGGCCGGGCATGGCGATGAAGGCTGCCCCCAGCTTCTCCTGCCGCACCGGCAGACAGCCGGCGGACTGGGAGGCGTCCACAATAAGAGGTACCCTCCGCCGGCGGCACAGGGCGGCGATCTCCTCCATGGGCAAGATAAAACCGAACACATTGGAGACATGGGTACATACCACCGCCGCCGGGTCCGCCTCCAGCCCCGCCTCAAAAGCGTCCAGCAGCCCCTGCCGGTCAAACAGAGGGGCTTTGGTTACCATGATCTCCGCCCCCAGGGCGTGGAGCGGCCGGGTGACGGCATTGTGCTCCCAGGGGGAGATGAGCACCCGATCCCCCGGCTTCACCAAGGAACGGATGGCGATGTTCAGGCCGTGGGTGGCGTTGAAGGTAAACACCACCTGTTCAGGGCTTTCCATGCCGAAGAGATCGGCCGCCGCCTGACGGCAGGCAAAGGCGGTCTCCGCCGCCCGTCGGGCGGGCAGATGGCCGCCCCGGCCGGGGCTGGCCAGATTTCCCACCGCCCAGGCCGCCGCCCGGGCCACAGCGGGGGGCTTTTGCAGGGTGGTGGCGGCGCTGTCCAGATAGATCACAGCCCCACCTCCCGGTAGCCGCCGTCCTCCGCCTGGAGGAAAATCCGTTTAGGGTTGAGGCCCGCCCGGTTCAGGATCACCAGGGCGTTGGTAAGGCTGCGCTCGGCCACCTTCACCGAGTGGCTGCACCCCTCCCGGTCGATGAGTTTGGGGGATCGAAGAATGCGGGCCGTGATCCCCGCCCGCTCCAGCGCGGCGGCCGTCCGCTGGGCATAGGTCAGGGAGCGGCAGACAATGAGATAATAGACCATAAAAAACGCTCCTCTCGCACCAGCATATGTGCAAGAGGAGCAAAGGGTGAACCGTGCATCTAAATGGACTCCAGCAGACAGACGGCGTGGGCGGCCATACCCTCCCCTGTCCCGGTAAAGCCCAGGCCCTCCTCGGTGGTGGCCTTCACGCTAACCTGATCCACGTCCAGTCCCAGCCGGGCGGCCAGATTGGCCCTCATCTGGGAAATGTGAGGGGCCAGCTTGGGGCGTTGAGCCAGGATGGTAGCGTCAATGTTGCCCACCCGGTACCCGGCCTGGGTGAGGCGCTCCCCCACCCGCTCCAGCAGCACCAGGCTGTCCGCCCCGGCGTAGGCCGGGTCGTTGTCGGGGAACAGCTTGCCGATGTCTCCCAGGGCTGCCGCCCCCAGCAGGGCGTCCATAATGGCGTGGGTCAGTACGTCGGCGTCGGAGTGGCCCAGCAGCCCCTTCTCCCAGGGAATGTCCACCCCGCCCAAAATCAGCTTCCGGCCTTCCACCAGCTTATGTACGTCATATCCGTGTCCGATTCTCATATTTCTTCCCTCCAGGCCAGCAGGGCCTCAGCCATAGCCACGTCCTCCGGCGTGGTCAGTTTCAGGTTGCAGTAATCTCCCTGAGTCAAGGCCACCCCGATACCCAGCCGCTCCACAGCAGAGCAGTCGTCAGTGAGGGCGGCATCCGCCTCCAGTGCCTTGGTGAGGGCCCCTCGAATCAGATCCCGTTGGAACACCTGGGGGGTCTGGACGGCGTAGAGCACCGACCGGTCGGGGGTGGACTCCACCAGACCGTCCCGGGCCACCTTTACTGTATCCTTCACCGGCACAGCGGGGGCGGCGGCACCGCACTGGGCCGCCCGGCGGATCACTTCCTCCAGTACCTTCTGGCTCACCAGAGGACGGGCGCCATCGTGGATGGCGGCCAGCTCGATGGAGCGGCTCAGCTCCTCCACCCCGGCCAGTACCGACTGGGTGCGGGTCTCCCCGCCCCGTACTACCTTTCGCACCTTGGACAGGGCGGCATCCCGGCACAGACCGCTGATGGGCACGATCAAATCCTCCCGGGTGACCACCACGATCTCGTCAATGAGGGGGCAGTTGTCCAGGGTCCGCAGGGTGCGGAGGATCACCGGCACCCCGTCCAGGGGGAGCAGCACTTTGTCTTGCCCCATCCGGGTGGAGCTGCCCGCCGCAGGTACCACCGCGCCGCAGCGGAGGGATTCCGGCCTGTCCCGATGAAACAGCCGGGAGAATATGCCTGCCATCTTGGTTCCTCCTTCTACAAAAAAGGAGCCTGCCGGCCCCTTTTTATCGCTTGATATGGGCGGGGCGGTTGGCCGTCCCTCCGTTGTATCCTATTACGCCATAGCGGTATTGATGCGCTTTTCCACGTCCTCATAGCTGGCGTTCTGGGAGAGCACGATCTCTGAGATCAGAATCTGTTTGGCGGAGTGGAGCATCTTGCGCTCTCCGGTGGAGAGCCCCCGCTCCTCGTCCCGGTGGGTCAGTCCCTTTACCACCCGAGCCACTTCCAGCAAATCCCCGCTTTTCAGCCGGAGCATATTTTCCCGGTAACGGCGGTTCCAGTTTGGGGTCATATCCACCTCGATGCCGGGAATGGCGGCAATGACGCGTTCCGCCTCCTCCCCGTTGATCACCGGGCGCACACCAATCTCCTCGCTGTTCTCCGTGGGGATCATGACCAGCATCCCGCCCACAGGCAGCTTGAGAATGTAGTACTCCCGTACGACACCGTTGATTTTCTTCTGCACGATGCTGTCCACAATACCAGCACCATGCATCGGGTGAACGATTTTGTCCCCTACCTGAAACACGATCCCACCTCCAAGCAGATCCGTCCGGTTCCTATACACTCCTCACCTTGTTTTATCCGATACAAGTTCATTATAGACCGGATTTCAATGCTTTGCAAGTAAAATCCCTTGCGTCTGTGTAAAAAAGCGGGGAATCCGGGCGAAAAAGCCTCCGCTGTGCTGCTCTGTGGTCCAAAATGCAAAAAACCGGGGACGCCAGAACTGGCGTCCCCGGTTTGGGTGACAGAATTACTCCTCCTCGGGAGCAGCCTCCTCCTGACCGCCCTCCAGCAGAGCGCGGATGGACAGGGAGACCTTCTTGTGGTCGTAGTCGATGTCGATGATCTTCACGTCCACCATCTGGCCCTCGCTCAGCACGTCGCCGGGCTTGTCGATGCGGTGATCGGCAATCTGGGAGATGTGGATCAGGCCGTCCACACCGGGTACGATCTCGGCGAAGGCGCCGAAGGTCATCAGCTTGACCACGCGGACATTGGCCACGTCGCCCACCTGATACTTGCTGGTGAAGATCTCCCAGGGGTTCTGGGAGCGATCCTTCATGCCCAGAGAGATCTTCTTCTTCTCGGGGTCGAAGGAGATGACATACACCTCAACGGTGTCGCCCACGGAGACGACCTCGGAGGGGTGCTTAATGCGGGACCAGGACAGCTCGGAGATGTGGACCATGCCGTCCACGCCGCCGATGTCCACGAAAGCGCCGTAAGAGGTCAGGCTCTTCACGGTACCGGTGTAGCGCTTGCCCTCCTCGATGTTGGCCCACACCTCGGCGGCCTTGGCGGCCCGCTCCTCGGCCTCAACGGCGCGGATGGAGCCCACCACGCGCTTGCGGGCGCGGTTGACCTCGGTGATGCGCAGGCGCACCTTCTGCTTGACCAGCTGGCTCATGGGGGTGTCACGGGGCAGACCGGTCTGGGAGGCGGGCACAAAGACGCGCACGCCCTTGATGTTGACAACAACACCGCCCTTGTTCTCCTCGGTGACCACGCCCTCCATGATGGTGTGGTCCTCCTTGGCCTGCTCCACTTCTTCCCAGCTCTTCACGGTGTCAAGGCGCTTCTTGGAAAGGGTGACAACACCCTCCTGGTCGTTCACGCGCATGACGTAGGTCTCAATCTCATCGCCAACCTTTACCAGGTCCTCGACCTTGACCGTAGGGTCGTCGGTCAGTTCGGACACCGGTATGTAGCCGGCGTGCTTGGTGCCAAGATCCACATAGATCTCAGTGGGCGTAATGCCAGTGACAACGCCCGTGACCTTCTCCCCTGTATTTAAAGTCTTGATCGATTTCTCCAGCATTTCAGCGAAGGATTCCTCGATCTCAATGTTTTCGTCGCTCATTTTGTCATAGACCTCCTTTATAATCCACTCAGGCGTGGACGCGCCCGCAGTGATTCCAATAGAA
>NZ_CAJFGT010000050.1:0-20236 GCF_904377885.1 Flavonifractor sp. An112
AGCCGGAGCCGTCGCCGGAGCCGTCGCCGGAGCCGTCAGAAAGAAATTTTTTGACAGACTCTTTCATGCCTTCCATTCTTCAACCCCCTCGACGCTTGTAACAGCCTCAGAACTGCACGGAAGGATCTCGATTGCGTCAAGCACCGTGATCTCGTCCAGAGTAACGGTGAATTTGCAATCTACAGGTCTTCGAACCCCCTCCTTTGCGAGCTGCATCAGGGAAGCTGCGCCGCTCCAATACCACAGGCACCGAACGTTTCTCATGGTCACCTCTCGGCCCTCGCGCTTTTCGATCTCTCCGAAGAACACTCCAGACCTGTCACAGCGAACGATGTACTTCTGATTCATCTTTCATTCCTCCATTATGTTTTGATATTTAAAAGTGGCAGTTAAGCACCTGCGCGGCAATGGTCGGCGGGCTTCTCTTCCTGTGGGTCGCGCAGGGGATACAAGCTAATCATTGCGCTTGACCTCGCCCACGCGGTACTTATTTGTGTAGCGCCGCCGCTGACACTCGGCGCAGGTGTCCTTTTCCGACCCGGTGATAATTTTCGTCAGTTCATAGGCCTGTCCCAGCTTTTCAGCGCAGGGGCGGCACAAGGTCAATACCTTCACTTGAATACCCCCAATTCCACGGCGGCCACCAGGGCCAGCACAAAGGCCCAAAACAGAGCCGCCGTTAATTTCAAACGGTCCATGACCGGATCACCACAGCAGCGGCAACGGCGGCAACGATGATGGCCGCCAGTTTGATGTACTGAGTGCGCCAATAGCGGCGCTCCTCACGGGTCATGCTCGGCATCAGCACATCCCCCTCAGTTCCACCAGGCGCTTGGCGACCTGGTCCGTGTCATACTTCTTCATTCTGCCGATCCGGGTGGGTGAGAGCCCCATTTCCCGGGCAGCCGCAAGGGCGGACTCGCGGGAGCGATACCCCAGCTCAACCTTGACATTCTCCAGAGACATCATGCCGCCATACTGCTCCCGCAGGATCTTTCGCTTCTCTGCCACCTCACGGTAAATTGCAGTGTTACTCACAGGTACAGCCTCCTTCCCTTCTCAATTTTGCAATCCGTTGATTCATTTCGCTTCCCGCCATTGAGCATTCCATCTTGCTCCCCCTTCCCCCTGGTGTTACACTGTGGAAAAGGTGGTGAAAATATGAAAAAACTGGTTTTCATTTTTTTAGCCCTGCTTCTGATTCTTCCAGCTTCCGCTCACAGCGGAAGAACCGACAGCCAAGGCGGTCATTACGACCACTCCACAGGGAAATACCACTTTCATCATGGGTACCCGGCCCATCAACACGTCAACGGAATCTGCCCCTATAACTTCGATGACAAGACCGGAGAAGGAAGCGGAACATCCGGTGGCGGGTCGTCCGTAACAAGCGGTGGAGGAAGCGGCGAGCCGATCCCCTCCAGCGCAGCAGCAGATGGTTCTCCCGGCTTCTCAATTCCAATTCCGGTCATTGTAGTCGGCTGTTTCATCGGGTTTTATGCTCTGCTATACCTTTTTGCCGTCTTTTCCAACAAGATACAAACGCGCAAATACAAGCGTCAGTGGGATGCCAAAAGGAAAGAGCTACTTGATTTGTACGGCGGAAAGACAAAGCGGAAACTTGCAGCTGAATGCGGAATGCCGGATGGTATAGAGATCGGACCGGATGGCTTGCCAAAGGAAGTTAATTCTAGCGGTTGGGGGGATTCTTTGACTTTTTACGTCTCCCCCTCTGGCCAGGCGTACCACAGGCGTCCCACGTGTACAAAATCGGCGAGCATCCCCACCCACGCCGCAAAGCTGGGGAGTCGGCGGCCATGCAGCAAATGTTTTCCATGCGCCCCAAATATGGAGTGGTATTGGGCGTACCGGCGCATCATGAGGCAGCTGGAAGAGTATAAGGTCAATACACTTGATGAAACAGTACCGCCAAACGCAACTATTTGCCTCAAAAAATCCGGGATGCTGAAGCCGCCCTTCAAAAAGGGATAGCCAATCGTTCCGCCACAGATGGCGGTCCGTTTTATCGGACTTGCTCTGTGGTACGCTGGGATTGCTCAGAAAGAAGACTGTCAACAGTCACGCCAAAGTAATCCGCAACTGCTTTCAGCTTTTCGACTGTTGGAGACGAAGTTGCCCAGCCTCGAATGGTTGCGTTTCCAAAGCCGAGTTCCCTTTCCAATTTTGCGATGCTGACCCCGCGGGCCTGACAAAGATCAAGGACATTGGTATAAATCAAGGCTATCCTCCTCTCGTGCAAGATACTTAGAAAATTTTCGATTTTTGTTGACAAGCCTTAGATTTTACTCTAAGATGTAATTGCGAGTTAAATCTTAGAACTCTGAGGCTTTTTAGGAAAATTCCTAAGTCCAACCCCACTATATAGGAATTTTCCTAATTTGTCAATAGGGTTTTAGAAATTTTCCTAAAACGTGGGGGAGTGACTATGTTCAGCAGCGTCGAATATATCAGGGAAATTTGTAAGCAGAGAAATATCCCCATATCTACGCTTGAATCAGAGTGTGGTTTTGCAAATGGGTATTTGAACCCAAAGAAGCTGAAAAAGCTTCCCTACGACAGGGCGGTAAAAATTGGGGAATACCTTGGTATTTCGGTTGAGTTTCTTCTAACCGGAGAAGAAGCAAAAAAAGCGCCCGCCCCGGAGGGCGAGCGCTCTGTCAGCGATGATGATATCAAATTTGCCTTGTTTGGAGGGGATGGAGATATCACAGATGAGATGTACGATGAGGTAAAGCGGTTTGCACGCATGGTGAAACTGCGGGAGGAGGCAGAAAAGAAAAAGGAGCGGCCATGAAAACCACTGATTTGTACCAGGAGGCAAAGGACACAGACATCCCTATTCTAATTTTGGATATTCCTAAAACGGGCTCCATGTGTATGCAGTCGGAGAGCGGACGGTGCTATATCGGAATGGACTATGGCGTTCTTCCGGAGGAAAGTGTCCGCCGTGTCCATCTGGCTCATGAGCTGGGGCACTGCAAAACAGGTGCATTTTATAACCGCTGGGCGGCCAGAGACGTGCGGAAGAAGCATGAAAACCGGGCGGACAAATGGGCCGTAAACAAGCTGATCCCTGTGGACGAGCTGGATCAGGCGGTAGCAGATGGACACACGGAGTTGTGGGATCTGGCGGACCACTTTGGCGTGACGGAGGAGTTTATGCGCAAAGCCGTGTGCTGGTATACCCACGGAAACCTTGCTGCGGAGCTATATTTTTGAATGGTACAGATTGAATAGATAAACGGGTGTAGAAAGGAGAACTTGGAATGAAAGAACGCGGAAAAGGCTTTATTGCCGGAATGCTGGTATCTGCTGTACTGGCAGGAACGATTGGCACAGCCGCTGCTACCATTGGATCAAGGACGGTCAAGGCAGACTATGCGGATATCAAAATTACCCTCAACGGCAGCCAAATCACACCAAAGGATGCAACTGGCGCCACTGTGGAACCATTTTCAGTCAATGGAACCACCTACCTTCCAGTCCGAGCCGTGGCCAACGCCTTGGGTGTTGACGTCGATTGGAATGGGGATACTTCCACAGTTATCCTATCTACAGAAAAAAGCAACGAGAACATAGACTATATTATGAAACTCGGCTTTTATAAAAAGCTGTCTGAGGGCTTCGAAGAACTAGAATCACTGCTTAACGGGATATTAAACGGAAGTGCTGCAGCAACGATTAACACAGTCCTAAAGGAAGGCCCATATGCAGGAATGACTTTTGCAAGCGCCACTCAAGCCAAGCTTTCAAACACAGCAGAACTCATAGATAGCCATTATGATGCTTGTTTTGCGATTTTGAATACAGACGACATTATCCTGGCTTCAGACTACACAATACTGAACGGAAAAACAGCTTCGTTCTTCGAGTCGCTTTCCACGGGGTCGCAGACGTTTACAAAAAATGATGTTCAGCAGGCGTATTTTGATGCAATGATGTATAAAATGAGCGCGGATACAATGTTTTGGGAAACATATCAAAGTGCTTTTGGTTAACCACACAAAATGTTTCCGGAAAGGGAACAGATGGGAGGGAGCCGGATCATGGACTACATCAGGAAAACAGCCCGGCTGAACGGAAAAAAGTATGAAGCCACAGGCAAAACTGAGCTGGAGGCCATGACCAAGCTGGCTGAGAAGTTGGCAGCGGCCAGACGTGGGGAAGAGTTGGTGTCCGGTTCCATGACGGTGAACGCATGGTATTCCCAGTGGAAAGCCACATACAAGGACCCCAAAGGACTCACCAAGAAGTCATTGGGAATGTATGATGAAAAATACAACGGCTACATAAAGCCCTTCATCGGACACATAAAACTGCGGGACGTGAAGGATATCCATCTCCAACGTATCCTCAATGCCGAGGCTGGGAAGTCCAAATCCCATGTAGAGAAGATCCGCCGGGTTCTGCGGGAGATGTTCTCCAGGGCCAGAAAATCTCGCCTGATCCCATACGATCCAGCAGAGGACCTGGAGTTACCGGCGGCGAAGGACGGCTCCCACCGGAGTCTCACCGACGAGGAGCGGGAAGTGCTGCTGAAGGTAGCTGAAACTCATCCGTCAGGGCTGTATATTTTGACCCTGCTCTATACCGGTATGCGTCCCGGAGAAGCTGCGGCGCTCAACTGGGCCGATGTGGATTTCGATCATAACGAGATTCATATCCACGCAGCCCTGGAGAGCGGCACCGGTCGCTGTAAGGGTCCAAAGACAGAGGCAGGCGTACGGGATATCCCGATCCACACCGCCCTGCTGCCGCGGCTGCTGGCGGCCCGCGGAGACCCTTTTGCGCCGGTATTCACCGGGAGGGAGGGCCACCGGCTGAACTCCAACAGCCAATACCGTCAATGGTCTACCTTCCGGCGAGCTATGGATATTGAGATGGGCGCGGAGGTCTACCGGAACAAGATAGTCGAGTCGGTGATTGCCGAGGATCTGACACCCTACTGCCTGCGGCATACCTTTGCCACAGACTGCGCCCGAGCCGGGGTACCGCTGGAAACGGTACGGTGGCTGCTGGGCCATGCGGACATCTCTACCACAGCGAACATTTATCAACACCGCGATTCCACCACGCTGAAAGCAGGAATGGCCATTCTGGATGGCTCTGGTGGAAAAGATGGTGGAAAAGAGGAAGCAGGATGAGGCAGGATATTACTCCTGCAATGGATTCCTGGATTTCCACTTTCGGCTTCCCAAGCTGAATATGAGGGTTCGATTCCCTTTACCTGCTCCAAAAAGAAAGACATCTGCTCAGCGCAGATGTCTTTCTTTTTGGTTCTGGCCGACAGAATGCGGCCAGAATCCTTTCATATATTGAAATGCTCGGAGCAAATAAATTGCCCCTCCGCCAAGGTTTTGCATCCGCAAAACACTTGCACGGCGCATAAGCGCCGCCGGCCCAGAAGGGCCGTTTCCTGAAAAGAGACACGACATACGTCGTGTCTCTTTTTGTTTTTACCCCCCGAGGTTCGCAGATGAAACCAGAAGCAGTATCCGTGTGATATTATAAGTGAAAGCTGCTTTCGCATAAGTTGGGGGCCATATATGAGAGAATCAATGATCTTACAGAACATAAAAGCCGGCGACCCATCCGGTCTAAAGGCACTGATGGAGCGCTATGTGCCGTATATTTCCGTTATCGTATGGAACATTCTTCGGGATGCCATGTCTCCCCAGGACGCAGAGGAAGTGGTCTCCGATGTGTTCCTTGCCGCATGGGAACAGGCCGCCGATCTGAAGGCCGGTCATGTCAAGGGCTGGCTGGGCACGGTCGCCAGAAACAAAGCGAAAAACAAACTCCGCCAGATGGGCCGCACCATATCCCTGGAAGAAAACAGTGTGGATATTCCAGCCCCAAATGACCTTTCAGAGGCCATGGAGCAGGACGAGGAGCGGCGTCTGGTCCGCCAAGCAGTGGACGCTTTGCCCCCAGAGGACAAGGAAATCTTTCTCCGGCATTACTATTACGCCCAATCGATCAAAGAGATCTCAGATCACATGGCCCTGAACGAATCCACCATAAAAACCAAGCTGAGGCGCGGTCGCATGAAACTCAAGGAAGCTTTGACGAAAGGGGGAGCAGGCTGATGAAACGGGAGATCTTTGATTTGCTGGACCACTATCAGGAGGACAGCATTCTCTTAACTGATACCACCCCCCTCTCCCCCGCCAGGATTGAGGAGTTGACGATGAAACGATTCAAACAAAACCATAAAACAGGAAGAACCCGCCGCCTGACCCGTGGCTTGCTGGTGGCGGCAATCATCGCGTCCCTCTGCTGCCTCACCGCCTTTGCGGTGGTGCTTACGCTGCGGGACGCAGCACGGGCAGATATGGGCATATCCAAGGAGGACCCCATCGAAGAATGGACAGAATATGATGCTCCCACTCAGACTGTCACCCAGTCGGAGCCCCAGGCCACTCTGGTAGCAACCATGTGCAGCGGGAACCAACTGTATGCCTACATTGCGGCTTCTCCGGTATCCCAGGAGGCAGGTGTGGTTCTTGCGGACAACTCGCCGGAATATGAATGGGGGCCCCGGGGCGGTTTCGAGGGATGCAGCACCCTCAATCTGGAGCAGGCCAGCTACGACCCAGATACGCAAACCTCTCTGGTCAAGGTATCCATGACTTTAGAAGATCCTGAGCTGAAACAGGTAGAGATAAGCATGAACCTCAATCATAACTTCAAGCCCATCGCCGCTTACGGCCCGGTGATCATACCGGTGACCGAGAGCCAGACCCTCACCTGTCCGGCAGACATTACAGTGGTCAATACCACCCGGCAGATGGAGGAAGCCTGGGGACTGCGGCCCGACCAGCCAAAATTTTCCGAATATACCCAGGAGGGCACCATCTATCAAATCTCCATCTGCGCAGGTTATATTGAACTGGAGATGCAGACCCCCACTCTGGAGGAGTGGACAGCCGTCTCCGGTGCGGAGGTACTGCTGGATCTGGAGAAGCTTTCCGACATAGAGCTGCCCCCGCAGCTGGAGGGTTATCTGGTCAGGGACACATACGGCGGCAGCTGGCTGGTCAGCGTAAAGGAAATTTTGGCAGATGCACGGCTGAACTACCGGGACGGCACTTCGGAGCTGATTACTCAGATTCCCAGCGCCTATGCCGGAACCTGGGGATCTGGCGAGAGTCCCTACCCCGGGTCTAGTCGGGACGGCATCCATGTCTTCCGCTTTACCCCTGCCCAGGCCTTTGACCTGAGCCAGGTGGAATCCATTACCATCGGCAGCACAACCTATCCCTTCCCTCAGGCAGCAGACTTGGGGGCATAATATAAAAAACCGCCCGGAGGGCCTGCTATTCGGCAGGCCCTCCGGGCTTCTATCGGTTCTCCCCAACCGGAGCAAAGATCAAATTATACGCTGCGGACGCAGTCCCGAAGCGCTTTCCAGGGGCTTCCCTTCCAATAGGTGCGCATGACGTTGACCGACATACCCTTTCCCATCAGCTCATAGCCGTTGTTCTTCCGATTCATTACCATTGCGTTGTTCTTCTTCATGGAAATCGCTCCTTTCTGTCGTTCGCTCTTGCCTTCCTTCTGGCTATAGTATACAATAGAGTTTACTATGATGCAAACGAATCTTTTTCATGAAATTCATGATGAAACGGAATGATTGATGTGAGCCTGATTAAGTATCAGATCCTGCTGAAAACAGTAGAACTGGGTGGAATTACCAAGGCAGCTGAGGCGTTTGGCTACACCCAATCGGCGGCCAGTCGGATGATCGCCGCGCTGGAACAGGAATGGGACATGGAGCTGCTGGTCCGGGGACGGGGAGGCGTGCATCTGAGTGCAGCCGGTGAGTCACTGCTTCCATATCTGCGAGCTGTGTGCAACGCCCAGAAGGAGTTGGAGGAGCAGGCTGCCCATCTCCACGGTTTGACCCGTGGCACCCTGCGGGTGGGCACCTTCGCCAGCGTATCCATCCACTGGCTGCCTCCTATTATGAAGCTCTTTCTCCAGCGCTATCCCGGCATCCATTTTGAATTACTGAGCAAGTGGGAGTTTGCAGAGGTGGAGGACCTGATCCGCCAGGGGCAGGCAGACTGTGGTTTTCTGGGACTGCCCGCCGGAGACGACCTGGAGGTCTTTCCCCTGCGCCGGGATCAGTTTATGGCGGTGCTCCCACCGGACCACCCTCTGGCACGCGCCCCCTTCTATCCCATAGAACGGTTGGCCCAGGACCCTTTCATCTGGATTCCTGAGGAGCGGGATGTGGAGATCGGAGAGATCTTCCAGGAGGAGGGCATCCATCCCAACCTGCGCTACACCGTCAACGACGACTTTGCCATCCTGGCCATGGTGGAGCAGGGGCTGGGTGTCAGTATCCGACCGGAACTGGTGCTGCAGGGTACCGGCCGCAATTTCGCCGCCATCCCTCTGGAACATCCCCGCTATCGGGACATCACCCTGGCCGTTCGCCGGGGCAAGCCGCTTTCCCCCCTGACCGCCCGTTTTCTTGACGTGGTCCGGCAGTGGGTATCCGTCGAATAAAGTTCGTTTGCAAAGAAAAAACCTTTTACAAGCAGAAAAAAATATAGTATAATTCCACTGTTACGGGAATACCGCAGCGAATCCAACTATAGTAGGAGTGTTGTTCTATGAGCCGGATGGTCGGCACCGTATCCATGGGTATCCGCGCCCCCATTATCCGCAGCGGAGATGACCTGGCCGAGATCGTCACCGGGTCTGTCCTGGAGGCGGTCAACGATGGCGCGTTCTCCGTACGCGACCGCGACGTAGTCGCCATGACTGAGGCCATTGTGGCCCGCGCCCAGGGTAACTATGCCTCGGTGGACGATATTGCCGCCGATGTAAAGGCGAAGCTGGGCGGAGAGACCATTGGCGTGATCTTCCCCATCCTCAGCCGCAACCGTTTTGCTATTTGCCTGCGCGGCATCGCCAAGGGCGCCAAGAAGGTGGTCCTGATGCTGTCCTATCCCTCCGACGAGGTGGGCAATCACCTCATTGATGAGGACGTGATGGACGAAAAGGGTGTGGACCCCTACAAGGATGTGCTCTCTCTGGAGCGCTACCGCGAGCTGTTCGGCTACACCACCCACCCCTTTACCGGCGTGGACTATGTGGACTATTATTCCAATCTGATCCGTGAGTCTGGCGCTGAGGTGGAGGTCATCTTCGCCAACGATCCCCGGGCTATTCTGGCCTACACCAAGAACGTGCTGGCCTGCGACATCCACACCCGCGCCCGCACCAAGCGCCGCCTGGTCGCCGCCGGCGCCGAGAAGGTGTTCTGCCTGGATGAGATCATGACCGTCCCCATCAACGGCAGCGGCTACAATGAAAACTATGGCCTGCTGGGCTCCAACAAGTCCACCGAGGACAAGGTAAAGCTCTTCCCCCGTCCCTGCCAGGATCTGGTGGAGGAGGTCCAGGACCGTCTTCTGAAGGCCACCGGCAAGCACGTGGAGGTCATGGTCTACGGCGACG
This sequence comes from Flavonifractor sp. An112, assembly GCF_904377885.1. Taxonomy (NCBI): domain Bacteria; kingdom Bacillati; phylum Bacillota; class Clostridia; order Eubacteriales; family Oscillospiraceae; genus Flavonifractor; species Flavonifractor sp. An112. Next base: position 9,496 of record NZ_CAJFGT010000050.1, read on the forward strand.
GCGCCTTTAAGGACCCCGTGGGCAAGATTTGGGAGCTGGCCGATCCGGTGGTCTCTCCCGCCTACACCGCCGGTCTGGAGGGCACCCCCAACGAGCTGAAGCTGAAGTATCTGGCCGACAATGATTTTGCCGCCCTGTCCGGCGAGGCCCTGCGGGAGGCCATCAAGGGCGAGATCAAGAAGAAGGACGGCTCCCTGGTGGGTAAGATGGCCGCTCAGGGCACTACCCCCCGCCGTCTGACCGATCTGATCGGCTCCCTGTGCGATCTGACCTCCGGCTCCGGCGACAAGGGTACTCCCATCGTCTACATCCAGGGTTACTTTGACAACTACACCACGGAATAAGCACAAACAAAACGGACGCCGGTCCTCTGGGACCGGCGTCCGTTTTATAATACCTTGCTCATCAAAATGGCGGCCTGACTGTCTCCCTCTGTACGGTAGGCATCGGGCAGCAGGCCAAAACGCTCAAACCCACAGTTCTCATAGAGGGCCACCGCCCGGACATTGTCTTCCATCACTGACAGCTCCATGCGGGCATAGCCCATATGCCTGGCTTCCCGGCACAGTCCATCCATCAGCATCCGGCCCAGGCCCTGCCCCCACCAGCGGCAGCGGACAGATAATCCCAATTCAGCCCGGTGACCGCATTTTCGGTTGGCTGCCGCAGGGCCCACGCCCCCCAGCCCAATCAACCTGCCATCCACAAATCCGGCCAACATCAGTCTGCCCGGGCTGGCCAGCTGCCGCTTGAGAAAGGCCTGCTCCTCCCGCAGGGTATTGCTGATCTCCTCCGGCAGAAAAGCGGTAAAAGGGCTCTCTGCTGCCACCCGGCGCAGATGGCGCAGCACCGCTTCCCCGTCCTCCGGGCGGGGACTGCGAAGCAGACACCGGCTTCCATTCCGCAGAGTGGTCTGCATCTCTTCCGCCCGCATGGTTATGCCTCCCAACTCCGCCAGGCGGCCAGCCGCTTCCAGATGAGCCAGGCCAGCCAGCCGCACAGCAGACCAACCGCCATACCGGCCAACACGTCTGTAGGGAAGTGAACTCCCACATAGAGCCGGGAGAAGCCCATCAGAGCCGCCATTACCACGGCGACGATCTTCATCCACCGCCGGGGCAGGGTGCGGCACCAGGCAGAGGCCGCCGCAAAGGCTGCGCAGGTGTGGCCCGAAGGAAAGGAATTGGGGTCGTTCTCTGCTACCAACGGAATCAGCCCTTCTACCATCAGCCAGGGCCGGGTACGGCCCACCAGATGCTTGAGCACCACATTGGTACACAGCAGGCCCAGCAGCATGGCTATCAAGCTGACAAAACCCGCTTTACGGGTCCTGGGAATACAGATCAGCACCACAGAAAGCACAATCCACAGGATGCCAGCGTCACCCATCTGGGTATAAATGATCATGATCGGGTCCAGCACGGCACAGCGCAGGAAGTTCTGGATCCAGAGCAGAATACCGCCGTCTATCTGCAGCAGCCATTGGGGCATAATAAGTTCCTCCTATTGGAAAAAGGACGGCGGTACCATGACCGCCGCCCTCTCTATTTTGATCGATCTCAGCTGGTTTACTCGGCGTTCTCACTCCAGGTGCAGTCCAGGATCACGCCATTCAGCTCAAACTTATCCGTTTTAAGGATGTGGCTCTTGCCCACACGCACCTCCTGGGTACCAAGCTCGGTGGTAATGGGGTTAGCCACATTGCACTCCACAGTGAAAGTCAGATCCAGCAAGCCCTTGTCAGCAGTAAGGGCCACCGTATCACCAGACGTGCTCACTGTAATATCTCCACCGTGAGGCTTGGCCTCCACAGCAGTGACCTGACCGTCCAGCAGCTCGCCGGAGGCCATCAGGGTGGAGGGGATATAATTCTCCTTGATGCTCTCATAAACCGCCGGCTGGACGCTCTCTACCAGCACGGTATACTCCACATGGGTGGTGGTGGAACCTCCGCCTACAACACCGCTGCTGCCCGGCTTGAGGAACTTCATACCCAAAACCACTGCCGCAATAATAACCACCAGGATCACCAGCAGATCCACGATGTTGATTTTACCAAACAGTCTTCCCTTTTCGTCTATCATCTTTTTGCAGCCTCCGAGGTTGTAAATTCATGTCGCACTTGGTACAATGGTACCGGGTTATTGTATCATAGATCCCCACCGAGACACAAGTACTTTCTTTTTTCTTTGGAGGTTTTGATTCCATGAAGGTCATGCACCTCATCTCCGGCGGCGACAGCGGCGGCGCCAAGACCCACGTTCATTCCCTGCTGAAAAATCTTGCCCATACCATCGACGTTACCATGGTATGTTTTATGGAAGGTCCATTTGCTCAGGAGGCCCGGGAACTTGGCATCCCCACTGTGGTCCTGCCTGGACACAATCTGCTGAAAACCCGCAACACCCTGAAAAAAATGATCGTGGAGGGAGGCTATCAGATCCTTCACTGTCACGGCGCCCGGGGCAATTTGATGGGCGCTCTGCTGCGGAAGGCCACCGGTCTGCCCGTGGTTACCACTGTCCACTCCGATTATCGACTGGACTACCTGGGCCGCCCCTTCTCCCGCATCACTTACGGCACCATCAACACCATCGCTCTGCGGAAGCTAGACTACCGCATCGGCGTGTCCGATGCCATGACCGATCTGCTCATCTCCCGCGGCTTTGATCCGGACAAGCTGTTCACCATCTACAACGGCATCGATTTTGCCCCCCGTACCCCCGCCCTCTCCCGGGAGGAATACTGGAAGAGTGTGGGGCTGGATGCTGACCAGGACTCTGTTGTGGTGGGCATTGCCGCCCGCCTCAACCCCGTCAAGGATATTGCCACCCTGGTCCGCGGCTTTGCCCTGGCCTATAAAGTCTGCCCTCATCTGCGGCTGCTTATCGCCGGCGACGGCGAGCAGATGGGGATGCTGAAGGACTTGGCCAACCAGTTGGGAGTAGCCAAGCAGGTCTGCTTTGCCGGTTGGGTGTCCGACACCGACAGCTTCTACAATGCTCTGGACATCAATACCCTCACCTCTCTCTCCGAGACCTTCCCCTACTCCCTCACCGAAGGCGCCCGGGCGGGCCTGCCCACAGTGGCCAGCCGGGTAGGCGGCGTGCCTTACCTGATCGAGCATGGTATCCACGGTTTCCTTTTTGAGGCAGGAGACGCGGAGGGACTCTCCCGCCACCTCATTGCGCTGGCTCAGGACCCGGAGCTGCGCCAGCATATGGGCCAGCGGCTCTATCAGAGGGCCAAGGAGGACTACTCTCTGGAGAGCACCCTCCAGCGGCAGCTCTCCATTTATGACACCATTCTCCGCCGCCAGGCCCGCAAGACCGGCCGGCGGGATGGCGCTCTGGTATGCGGAGCCTATGGCCGGGGCAACGCCGGCGACGATGCCATTCTGGAGGCCATTGTCACCGAGCTGCGCCAGGTGGACCCTGACCTTCCCATTTGGGTGCTCTCCCGCAGCCCGGAAGATACCCGGCGCACCTATCGTGTCAACTCCATCTACACCTTTGCCTTCCCCAAGTTCCTGTGGCGGATGCGAAAAACCAAGCTGTATATCAACGGCGGCGGTTCCCTGATGCAGGACGTAACCAGCCATCGCTCCCTGTGGTTCTATCTCTTCACCATCTCCTGGGCTAAGCGGCTGGGCAATCAGGTTATGATGTACGGCTGCGGCATCGGTCCCATCCACTCCCCCTCCAATCGGAAACGGGCCTCCAAGGTGCTCCAGAAGAGCGTGGACGCCATCACCCTGCGGGATACTCACTCCCGTGAGGAGCTGACCGACATGAAGGTCACCCACCCGGAAATCATTCTCTCCGCCGACCCCACGGTCATTCTGCCCGCCGCTCCCGCGCCCGTGGTGGACGGCATTCTGGAGAGCCAGGGCATCGATCCCAACGGCAAATATATCGGCTTTGCCCTGCGGCCCTGGCCGGGCTTTGAGGCCAAGGCCCCCGTTTTTGCCGCCGCCGCCGACTACGCCTATGAGAAATACGGCCTGACCCCCGTCTTTCTGCCCATTGAGCGGCGTCTGGATGTGGATGCCGCCAAGTTGGCTGCTAAGTATATGAAGGCCCCCCACCATATTCTTACCCATACCGGCAGTTCCGACCACACTATCGGTCTGTTTGCACGGATGCAGGCGGTTATCTCTATGCGGCTGCACGCCCTCGTCTTTTCCGCCGGCCAGGGTGTGCCTCTGGTGGGCGTGGTATACGACCAGAAAATCAGCTCTTTCCTCTCCTATATCGGCCAGGATCTGTACACCGACCTGGATAAGGTGACGGCGGAATCCCTGTGCGGCTACATCGACGCAGTCTATGCCCGAATCGGAGACACCGAATTCCTGTCCGGCGGCGTGGAGCGGCTGCGGCAGGTGGAGGAGCGCAACCAGGAGACTGCCCGCCGGCTTTTGGAGGGTGTGTCCCGTTGAAACAGATCCTGTGCCTCTCCTCCCAACCCTGGAGCACTATCCCCACCCGCACCCAGCAGCTGATGACCCGGTTGAAGGATGCCAAGATCCTCTTTCTGGAGCCGCCTTCCCGGAACTACCGCAAGCCCGGCCGCAAAGTGCGCCCCGGCCTGACCGTATATGCCCTCCCGCCTGCTCCCGAGGCCTCCGAGGATCAGCGGCTGCTCCGGTTTGTCCGGGACCGCAAGCTGACCCGCCATATTCTTAAGCTGATGGATATGCATCGCTTTCGGGAGCCCCTGCTCTGGTGCACTTCCCCGGAGCAGGTCCATCTGCTGGACGCCATCCCCCATCAGGGGCTGGTATATGACTGCGCCCAGGACTGGATGGACACTCCGCCCGAGTGGGAGAGCGACCTGGCCTTGGCTGCCGACGTGATCTTTGCCGCCTCCGAGGGGCTGGTGGACCACCTCTCCCCCTGCAGCGACAACATCGCCCTGCTTCCCAACGGAGTAAGCTACCCCATGTTCTCCCGTCCAGACAATGAGTGCCCCGCTCCCCTGGCCGACCTCACCGGTCCCATTCTGGGCTTTGTGGGCACCATTTGGGAGGATCTTGACCTGACACCAGCCATTCAGGCCGCCCGGGCTCTGCCCCGGTGCACTTTTGTCTTTGTAGGGCAGGTAGAGCCCTACAATCCTCAGCTGCGCACCCTGGAGGCCCTGCCCAACGTCCGTCTGCTGGGCCGTCAGCTGCCGGTGGATATTCCAGACTATCTGTCCCGGTTCGACGTGTGCCTTCATCTGCTGCGGCAGTCTGACTACGGCGCCGACATCGTACCCAGCCGTGTCTATGAATATCTCACTTCCGGCAAGCCCATTGTGGCTATGTTCTACCCCGACCATGTGGAGCATTTCCCTGACGTAATCTACGCCGCCCACAGCCCCGGCGAGTTTGTGCGGCTGTGCATCCGTGCTCTGGAAGAACCGGATGGTTGGCCTGCCGTCCGCCGGCGGGAACATGGGGCTGCCGCCGCCTGGTCCAACCGTGCCATGCAGGTTACCCAGATCCTCTCTGCCAACGGACTCTACTGACCCACAATGCGGGCGGTCCCACGGACCGCCCGCATTTCCTGCCATTGCTGATAAGGAGGCTTGTTATGATTCCCTATTCCACCGTGATTTTCGATCTGGACGGCACCCTGCTGGATACCCTTCAGGATCTGGCGGACAGCACTAACTATGCTCTGGCCCTCCACAAACTGCCCGCCCGCTCTTTGGATGAGGTACGCCGCTTTGTGGGCAACGGCGTAGGCCTGCTCATTCACCGTGCCGTGCCCGAGGGAACCCCTGAAGAACTGGAGGCCCGGTGTCTGGCTGATTTCCGGGCCCACTACCTGCTGAACATGGAGAACCGCACCGCTCCCTACGCCGGTGTACTGGAGCTGCTGGACGGTCTGAATCAGGTCGGAATCAAACTGGCAGTGGTATCCAACAAATTTGATGGTGCTGTCAAAGGTTTGTGTCAGACCTACTTTGGGGATCGGGTGAAGGTGGCCATCGGCGAATCCCAGGGAGTTGCCCGCAAGCCTGCTCCCGACACGGTACTTCGCGCATTGAAGGAACTGGGCGCTCAGCCTGAAGAGGCCGTTTATGTAGGCGACTCCGAGGTGGATATCCAGACCGCCCGCAATTCCGGTCTGCCCTGTCTGTCGGTGAGCTGGGGCTTCCGTGACGCGGAATTTCTGACCGAACAGGGTGCACAGCAGATCATCTCTACCCCCGCCGAGCTTCTGGCCCTGCTTACTGGCGAGCAAAATGACGAATCCAGCCGCCCTCATCAGGGGGATTTGTGAGCACAATAGAAAATTTACAAAAAAAGAAGGGTTTTATCCAGGCTGCGGCGTATAAAGAGTAAAGGTTGAAATTTGCTGAGAGACTGGTGAGCGCCCATGGTACTGCGTGAACAGACCGAAGCCGCCGAGGCGGCCCTGCTCTCCCCCTATGCCTGCCTGTCCGCCTGCTCCCGGGGACGTCTGGTGCCTCTGGAGCCCTGCCCCACCCGAACCTGCTTTCAGCGGGACATCGACCGGATTGTCCACTCCAAGGCCTTCCGGCGGCTCAAGCACAAGACTCAGGTCTTTCTGGAGCCGGAGGGGGACCACTACCGCACCCGCATGACCCACACCATCGAGGTCAGCCGCATTGCCCGCACCATCGCCCGGGGCTTACGCCTCAATGAGGATCTGGCAGAAGCGGCCGCCTACGGCCACGATCTGGGCCACACCCCCTTCGGACACGCCGGAGAGCGGGTCCTCAATGAGATCATGCCCGGAGGCTTTGCCCATAACGAGCAGTCTCTTCGGGTGGTGGACCGTCTGGAACGGGACGGCGAGGGACTCAACCTGACCTACGAGGTGCGCCGGGGCATCCTCTGCCATACCGGCCCCGACCAGGCTGAGACCCTGGAGGGCCGTCTGCTGCGGCTGGCCGACAAGATCGCCTACATCAACCACGACATTGACGACGCCATGCGGGGCAAGATCATCTATCCCATGGACCTGCCCCTCTCGGTCTCCCAGGTACTGGGCTTCACCCACTCTGAGCGAATCAACACTCTGACGGTGGACATCATCACCCAGTCCGCCGGGAAGAATGACATTGTCCAGTCCCCCGCCTGCCGGGACGCTATGAATGAACTGCGGGAGTTCATGTTTGAATATGTCTACCGCAGCCCGGTAGCCAAGGGCGAGGAGGGAAAGGCCCAGGACATGATCCGCCGCCTGTTTGAGTACTATGTGAAGGACCCGGACAAGCTGCCTCCGGAATATCAGGATATCCGGGTGGGCGAAGGCGTGGAGCGCGCCGTATGCGACTATATCTCCGGCATGACCGATAAATATGCCGTGGATCAGTTCAGCGACGCTTTCATCCCGAAGTCCTGGAGCGTAAAGTGATTTATGCTTACACCATTAGAGTATAAATGCTTTTAAAGGCGTTTATGCCGTAAGGTTATTTAACTTTACATATACCAGCGTATGAGATTGGCATTGATTGGAAAAGATAGTCGGAAGGAGGATGCCTGTGGCGATACCAGAACAATTCATTGACGATCTGGTGGCCCGCAGCGACATTGCCGACGTGGTCTCTTCCTATGTCCACCTCACGAAAAAGGGAAACAACCTGTGGGGCCTGTGCCCTTTCCACAACGAAAAGACCCCCTCCTTCTCCGTCTCTCCCGATAAGCAGATCTACCACTGCTTCGGCTGCGGCAAGGGTGGCGGCGTAATTTCCTTTGTCATGGAGATGGAGAATCTCCCCTTTTTGGACGCGGTAAAGCTGCTGGCCAAGCGGGCAGGTCTTGAGGTGCCGGAGGCCGGAGAAAACGAGGCCTATCGCAAAAAGCGGTCCCGACTGCTGGAGCTGTCCAAAGACGCAGCCCGTTTCTACCACGACTATCTCATTGGTCCCGGCGGCCAGCAGGTGCGGGACTATATCGCCCAACGGCAGATCTCTCCCCGCACCGCTACCCGGTTCGGTTTGGGGGCCGCGCCCGATCAGTGGGATGCCCTCACAAAGGCCATGACCGCCAAGGGCTACACCAAAATGGATCTGATTGACGCCGGTCTGGCAGTAGCCGGAAAGAACGGCGGTATCTATGACAAGTTCCGGTCCCGGCTCATGCTCCCGGTCATCGATGTGAGGGGTGAGGTAGTAGGCTTCACCAGCCGCCTGCTCCCCGGACTGGAGGGCGCCAAGTACCTGAACACTCCGGAGACGGTGCTCTTCAAAAAAGGCCGTCTCATTTACGCCCTCAACTTCGCCAAGAACACCAAGCGGCCCAACCTGATTCTGGTGGAGGGCAACATCGACGTGATCACCCTGCACCAGGCGGGCTTTGATAATGTGGTTGCCACCATGGGAACCGCCCTCACTGAGGAGCACGCCCGCATTTTGGCCCGGTACACCAAGGAGCTGGTGCTCTGCTACGACAATGATGCCGCCGGCAAGCAGTCCACCGACCGGGTACTCAACATTTTAAAAAATGCCAACCTCACCGTCCGGGTACTTCAGCTGCCCAACGCTTTTGATGCCGAGGGCAAGCCTATCAAACAGGACCCGGATGATTTCGTTAAAAAGTTTGGCCCTGCCGCTTTTGAGAAGTGCCTCAATGGCAGCGCCGGACAAAACGACTACCGGCTGGACAGCCTGCAGGCAAAACATGACCTGTCAAGCGAAGAGGGCAGGCTGGCCTATCTAAAGGAAGCTGTGGCCACCATCGCCGCCCTTCAAAGCCCTATTGAGCGGGAAATCTACGGCAATAAAGCAGCAGCAGCAGCCGGCATTTCCGGAACCGCCATGGCCCAGGAGGTAGCCCGCTACCGAAAGGACCGGGCCTGGCGGGCCAGAAAAGTCCAGGCAAAAAAGGACCTGACCCCCGCCGTTCAGCTCCAGCCCAAATCCAGACAGCTGCACTACGAGAATATCCGCTCCGCTCGCGCGGAGGAGGGTGTGATCCGCTTGCTGCTGCTGGACCCGGGCCTGCTGCCCGAGACAGATGGACTGGACCCGTCCCAGTTCTCCTCTCCCCTGCTGGCCAAGCTCTATGTGCTGCTCAAGCAGCGGCACAGCCAAGGGCTCAGCTTACAACTGGGCGCACTGTCCGGATCGCTGGACCCGGAGGAGATGAGCCACATCACCGGAATTCTGGAGCAGCCGGAGACCCGTTCCAATCGCAGCCAGGCGCTGCATGACTACTTAGAGATTATCGAGACAGAAGCCGCCAAGCGGGGCGGCGTCGGGCTTGACCCGCTGCTGGCAGCCCGGGATAAATTCAGAGAGAAAAAATCATATGGAGGACAACCGCATGAGTGAAAAGAAGACCACCGGTAAAAAAGAGCTCACCCTGACCCTGGAGGATCAGGCCAAGCTGGCCCGCGACAACGCGAAGAAGATGGAGCAGGGCAAGATCGAGGTCATGAAGGTGGTGGAAGGCGTCCAGGGCGCCGAAAAACTGGCGGAGCTGATCGAGCGCGGCAAGAAAAACGGTAAGCTCTCCTCCAGCGAACTGATGGACGTGCTGGAGAACCTGGATCTGGAAAGCGAGCAGATGGACAAGATCTACGATACCCTGGAGAACCTGGGCATCGACACGGTAGGCGACGACTATCTGCCCGAGCTGGCCGACGACACCATGCCTCCTCTGGAGGAGCTCAACGAAATCGAAGACCTGCCTGAAGAGGAGATCGTAGACCCCAACACTCTGGTGGACTCCTTCGGCATTGACGATCCGGTCCGTATGTATCTGAAGGAGATCGGCAAAGTCAACCTGCTCACCCCCGATGAGGAGGTCCAGCTGGCCCAGGATATGGGCGCCGGTGACGCTGCCAAGGAGCAGCTGGAGGATATGGAGCGGGCCAAGGAGGCCGGCGAGGAGATCGCCCTGTCTGAGGACGACATCAAGGAGCTTCGCCGTCTGGTGAAGCGTGGCGAGGCGGCCAAGCAGCGCCTTGCCGAGGCCAACCTCCGTCTGGTGGTATCCATCGCCAAGCGGTATGTGGGCCGCGGTATGCTCTTCCTGGACCTGATCCAGGAGGGCAACCTGGGTCTCATCAAGGCCGTGGAGAAGTTTGACTACACCAAGGGCTACAAGTTCTCCACCTATGCCACCTGGTGGATCCGTCAGGCCATTACCCGTGCCATTGCCGACCAGGCCCGTACCATCCGTATCCCCGTCCATATGGTGGAGACCATCAACAAGGTCATCCGTGTCTCCCGTCAGCTTCTCCAGGAGCTGGGCCACGATCCCACCCCCGAGGAGATCTCCGAGGAGATGAATATGCCGGTGGACAAGGTAAGGGAGATCCTGAAGATTGCCCAGGAGCCCGTTTCTCTGGAGACCCCCATCGGCGAGGAGGAGGATTCCCACCTGGGCGACTTCATCCCCGACGAGGACGCCTCCGAGCCCTCTGAGGCTGCTTCCTTCACCCTGCTGAAGGAGCAGCTGGTCTCCGTGTTGGGTACCCTCACCGAGCGTGAGGAGAAGGTGCTCAAGCTGCGCTTCGGTATCGAGGACGGCCGCACCCGCACCCTGGAGGAAGTGGGCAAGGAATTCAAGGTCACCCGTGAGCGTATCCGTCAGATCGAGGCCAAGGCCCTGCGTAAACTGCGTCATCCTTCCCGCTCCAAGAAGCTGAAGGATTTCCTGAACTAACAAACGAAAAGCGGGCCTGTTGCAAAATAGCTGTTTTGCACAAGCCTGTCATTGCGAGCCAGTGCGCACACTGGCGTGGCAATCCGTTTCCTCGGCAAAAGGGGCGGATTC
>NZ_CAJFGT010000051.1:0-18921 GCF_904377885.1 Flavonifractor sp. An112
AAACGGCCGCCCACCGGGCGGCCGTTTTTCTCGGAATGACGGGTCTTTGTACGAGCTGCGCATTTTGCAACAGGCCCGCTTTCTTATTTCTGAGACTCTGGCAGCCCCTTCAGACGGAACCGCCGGCGGTCGGCCTCCAGCACTCCTTCCTTTTGCAGCTGGCCGATGGTGCGGGATAGTGCGCTTCGATCCACACAGAGGTAGTCCGCCAGCGCCTGGCGGTCAAAGGGCACCACCACCGTGGTCCGACCGGTGCGGGCTGCCTCCTCCTCCAGGTAGGAGAGCAGCCGCTCCCGAATAGTTCGTCCTGAGAGGTGATCCAGTTTCCCCGTGAGAAACAGATTTTTCTCCGCCAGCACCCACAGCAGGTTGTGGATCAGTTTTCCGTGGGCTCCGCAGGCCGAGGCACAGGGGGTAGATAGCCGCCTGCAATCCAGCAGCAGCACCGCCGTATCGGCTGTGGCGGTAACGGTGACCGGTAAACTCTCCGCCCCGGCACAGGCATAGGACTCGGCAAACAGCCGTCCTGGCCCCATCTCCCCCATCACGATTCGCTGCCCGTCAGGTCGGATGCGGCTCACCTGCACCTGACCGGCCAGCACTACGCCCAAATGGGTAGCTGGATCTCCCGCTCGAAGCACCGCAGTCCCCCGCGGATACCGCCGCACACCGCCGCCCATACAATCCAGCAGAGCAAACAGCTCCTCCTCTTCCATTCCGCGAAACAGCGCCGTCCGGCGCAGCGCTCCCCCATATTCCCGCATGGATGCCCTCCATTGAAGCTCTCGGCTCCTCGCCTGATTTCTCTGTTATCCTATCAGATGTCCCTTCGAAATACAAGGAACTCTTGCAATACCAGGCCAGAACTGGTAAGATGGAACTACTCCATAAGAAACGGTGGGTGAAACCATGATGGTCTATTTCTCCCTGGGCGCACTGTTCATCATCCTGGGCCTGATTTTCCTTCTGATCCCCTTTGAAAAACTGCAAACCGTTTTTCGGCGGATGCGCTCCAGCATCACTACAAAAGTGGGTGGAGCTGTGCTCCTGGTAGCCGGAATCGTTACCATGATTATGGGTCTGCTCCAGTAATATCCATGCGCCGGTGTGTTTTCTCCACCGGCGCACTTTTTTTGATCGTTTTTGCTTGCTTCCTATCTTGAGTTTTCTTTTTTAGCTGGATTTTACCAGAGGACGCCCCGATCAATTCGTCAGACTGTCTAAAAAGCAGTCTGATTTTTTGTGCGTAAACTTGATTGATTATGATTGACTATGATTGTTATCAGTGCTATATTGAAGTCACAAGATAGAACAGTCATTTTCAATCAAACTAGAGCATAGAGGAGGGATTCTCAATGTTGGCAGAGCAGCGTTTTGAAACCATCCTACAGGAACTGACCAACAGCAGGGCTGCCAGCGTAACGCGTCTGTGCGAGCTCACCGGCGCATCAGAGGCCACCATCCGGCGGGATCTCACCATTCTGGCCCGCCAGGGCAGACTAAACAAGGTACACGGCGGGGCGGTTCTGACCAGCAGCACCTTTCAGGGGGAAGAACCGGACGTAACCACCAAGTCCCTGCTCCACCGGGATGAAAAAGATCTCATCGCCCATTATGCCGCCGAGCTTATCAACAATGACGACGTGGTCTACCTGGACGCAGGTACCACCACGGTACGGATGCTGGAGTATTTAAAGGGCTCCCGCGCCACCTTTGTCACCAACGGTATTGCCTGCGCCCAACGGCTGATGGAACTGGGGCTGCGCGGCTATGTGTTGGGCGGCTATCTTAAGCCGGGCACCTGGGCTGTGGTGGGCACCGGCGCGTTGGAGGAGCTTGGTAAGTATAACTTCACCAAGGCCTTCCTGGGCATTAACGGCATTACCATCCGTCAAGGTTTCACCACCCCCGACCCGGAGGAGGCCGCCATCAAGACCAAAGCCGCCGAGCAGTCCTACCTCACCTTTGTACTGGCCGACAGCAGCAAATTTGAGTTGGTATCCACTGTAACTGTACTTCCTCTGGAAAAGGCCACTATCATTACCGAGCATCTGCCCGACCCCAGCTATCTGGAACACACGGTGATCAAGGAGGTATCCGCATGATCTATACAGTAACCTTTAATCCCGCTCTGGACTATGTGGTTTGGATGGACGCTCTGCGTCCGGGCCAGATCAACCGCACTCAGAGCGAGGAGATCCAGTATGGCGGCAAGGGCATCAACGTGTCCACTGTTTTGTCCGCCTTGGGTGTGGAAAACGTAGCACTTGGTTTCCTGGCCGGCTTCACCGGCCGGGCCCTGGAGGAGGGTCTCCGGAGCCAGGGCATCCGCACCGACTTCATCTGGCTTCCCGATGGGCTGACCCGCATCAATGTCAAGGTCAAGGGAGGCGACGAGACCGAGATCAACGGCCAGGGTCCTACCATCGGGCCGGTGGCTCTGCGGTCTCTGCAAGATAAGCTGGACCGACTGGAGGCCGGGGACATCCTGGTGATCTCCGGCTCCGTGCCTGCCGCCCTGTCTCACGACGTGTACGAGCAGATTCTGGCCCGGCTGGAAGACCGGGGGATTCAGTTTGTGGTGGACAGTACCCGGGATCTGCTGTGCAGCGCACTCCCCTATCACCCCTTCCTCATCAAACCCAACAATCTCGAGCTGGGTGAGATTTTCGGGAAGACTCCTGTCACCGATACCGAGATCCGGCACTGCGCCGCTCAGCTGCAGGCCAAGGGTGCCCGCAACGTACTGGTCTCCATGGCAGGAGACGGCTCCCTGCTGGTGGACGAGCGGGGAAACTGCCACCGTCTGGGCGTACCTAAGGGTAAAGTCCGCAACTCGGTGGGGGCCGGTGACTCCATGGTAGCTGGCTTCCTGGCCGGCTGGCTGGAAACTGGCGACTACGCCTATGCCCAGCGTCTGGGCGCTGCTGCCGGTTCCGCCACTGCCTTTGCCGACGGACTGGCCACCAAAGAACAAATCATGGCACTGATCCATACCTTCTAAATCAGAAAGGAGCTCACTACCATGCGCATCATCGATCTGCTGAGCCCGGAAAAAATCGCACTGGGAGCGTCTGCCGCCGATAAGGAAGGCGCCATCGATCTGCTGGTGGACCTGCAAAGCAAAAGTGGCTGTCTCACCGATCGGGAGACCTATAAGCAGGCCATTCTGGCTCGTGAGTCCCAGACCAGCACCGCCATTGAGATGGGCATTGCCGTGCCCCACGCCAAAAGCGCCTGCGTCAAATCCCCCAGTCTGGCCGCCTGCATTCTGAAAGACGGCGTAGATTACGGAGCCATGGACGGCCAGCCCTCCGACCTCTTCTTCATGATTGCCGCTCCCATGGACGGGGATCTGCATTTGGAGATCCTCTCCCACCTGATGGTGCTGCTGATGGATTTCAACTTTGTCAGCGAGCTGCGCGCTGCCTCTGACCCCAAAACCTTCATGGAAGTCATCGATAAATACGAGGCTGCCAAATTCCCTGAAGAGGTCCCTGCAGAAACCCCCGCCTCCGTTGTTGAAAGCCCCTCAGCCGGTCCCCGCATCCTGGCAGTCACCGCCTGCCCCACCGGCATTGCCCACACCTATATGGCTGCCGAGGCTCTGGAGAAAAAGGGCAAAGAGATCGGCATCTCCGTCAAGGTGGAAACCCAGGGCTCCGGCGGCGCCAAAAACATTCTGACCCAGGCAGAGATCGACACCTGTGACGGCATCATCATTGCCGCCGACAAAGAGGTTGATCTGGCCCGCTTTAACGGCAAGCCCGTCCTGCGGGTGCCCGTCTCCGATGGCATCCACAAGCCGGAGGAGCTGATCCGTCAGGCACCCAACGCCCCCATCTATCATCACGCCGGCCAGGTGGTTCAGGAGCCCTCCAATGAAAGCCTCGGCCGTAAGCTGTACAAGCAGCTGATGAACGGCGTCAGCCATATGCTGCCTTTTGTTATCGGCGGCGGCATCCTCATTGCTCTTGCCTTCCTGCTGGACGACGCCTCCATTGACTACGCCAACTTCGGCACCAACACCCCCATTGCCGCATGGTTCAAAAACATCGGCGGCGTGGCCTTCAACTTCATGCTGCCCATTCTGGCCGGCTACATCGCCATGTCCATTGCCGACCGGCCCGGCCTGATGGTCGGCTTTGTAGGCGGCGCACTGGCCGTGTCCGGCGCTACCTTCGCCTCCCCCTCCGGCACTTCCGTCTCCGCAGGCTTCCTGGGCGCTCTCATTGCCGGTTTTGCCGGCGGCTACCTGATGCTGGGTATGCGGAAGGTCTGCGACAAGCTGCCCCGGGCATTGGAGGGCCTCAAGCCCATCCTGATCTACCCCGTGGTGGGACTTCTCATCATTGGCCTGTTTATGTGCCTCATCAATCCCATTGTGGGCGCCATCAACACCGCCCTGTACTCCGGTCTGGAGGCCATGGGCGAGGGCAGCAAGATCGTGCTCGGTATCGTACTGGCCGGTATGATGGCCGTGGATATGGGCGGTCCCTTCAATAAGGCCGCTTATGTGTTTGGCACCTCCACCCTGGCCACCATGGCCGCCGGACAGGGTTCTGATATCATGGCTGCCGTCATGATCGGCGGCATGGTGCCCCCCATCGCCATTGCTCTGGCCACCACCTTCTTCCGCAACCGCTTCACCGAGGATGAGCGCAAGTCCGGCGTGGTCAACTACATCATGGGCCTATGCTTCATCACCGAGGGTGCCATTCCCTTCGCCGCCAGCGATCCTCTCCGTGTCCTGCCCGCCTGCATTGTGGGCTCCGGTGTGGCCGGCGCTCTGTCCATGGCCTTTGGCTGCGCCCTCCCCGCACCTCATGGCGGTATCTTTGTCTTCCCCGTCATGACCAATATCCTGGGCTATGTGGTCGCCCTTGTGGTGGGCTCTCTGGTAGGCATGATTCTGCTGGGCCTGCTCAAAAAGAAAAAGGCTTAACCAAATTATCACCTCATCCATCCCATTTGACTGAATACAGAAAGGAAGTATTACTATGGTTACCGCTAAGACTAAGATCGTCAATCCCCAGGGTATGCATATGCGTCCCGCTCAGCTCTTTGTCAATACCATGGCCAAGTACAAGAGCGACGTCACCATCGTTTTCAACGGCAAGAACATCAACGCCAAGAGCATCATGCATCTGATGGCCGCCTGCATCAAGCAGGGCAGCGAGATCGAGATCCAGTGCTGCGGCGAGCAGGAGGCCGACGCTCTGAAGGCCGCTGTGGAACTGGTGGAATCCGGTCTGGGCGAGTGATCGCCCGGACCCCCGAACCGACAAACAGGAGGAGACCGCTATGATCTTACGGGGCATCGCCGCTTCGGACGGGATCGGCATCGGTAAGGCCGTCTGCGTCCGGGAGCAGAGTCTGGACTACTCCGCCGTGAAATACGGCGGCAAAGAGGTAGAGAAAGATCGGCTCCAGGCAGCTATCACCCAGTTTAACGAGAAGACCACCGCCATGGCGGAGCACATCCGGGCACAGGTGGGAGAAAAGGAATCCGAGATCCTCACCGGCCAGATCATGATGCTGAGCGACCCCTTTATGCAGAGCCAGATGGAGGAGGTCATTGATGCCGGCCAGTGCGCCGAGGCAGCGGTGGATCAGGTGTGCACCATGTACGCCGAGATGTTCGCCGGAGTGGATGACGAGCTCATGCGCCAGCGCGCCACCGATGTGCGGGACATCCGCAGCCGGATGCTGGCCATACTGCTGGGGGTCACCGGCGTGGATGTGAGCCATCTGCCCGCAGGCAGTGTGCTGGTAGCCCATGATCTGACGCCCTCCATGACGGTGGGCCTGGACAAAGAGCACGTTGCAGCCATCCTCACCGAGGTGGGCGGTCGGACCAGCCACTCCGCCATCCTGGCCCGGGCCCTGGAGCTGCCCGCCGTACTCAGCGTGCCCCGGGTCATGGAGCAGCTGAAGGACGGCGACAGCGTTATCGTGGACGGCAGCGAAGGGACCGCCATGGTCAACCCGGACCAGCGCACTCTGGCCGAGTATTTGGCCAAGCAGGAGGAGCTCCTCCGCAGAAAGGCCCTGCTGGCTGTCTACCGGGACCGGGAGACCGCGGATGCCGAGGGCAACCGTTACGCCCTGTACTCCAACATCGGCTCCCCCGCGGAGGCTGGCGCAGCCGCGGAAGCTGGCGCCGAGGGCATCGGCCTGTTCCGCACCGAGTTCCTGTTCATGGACCGGAACAGCGTGCCTACTGAAACTGAACAGTATGAGGCCTATTTGGCTGTCTCCCGCATCATGGCGGGCAAAGAGGTTATCATCCGCACCCTGGATGTAGGCGGCGACAAGGCGGTAGAGTACCTGGGGATGGCACACGAGGACAACCCCTTCCTGGGCCACCGGGCCATCCGCTACTGCCTGGATAACCCTGACCTGTACAAGGTCCAGCTTCGGGCCCTGCTGCGGGCAGGCGCCGAGGAAAAGAACATCAAGATTATGCTGCCCCTGGTCACCTCTCTGGAGGAGATCCGCGGCGCCCGGGCTCTGCTGGAGACCTGCAAGGCCGAGCTGGAAGCTGAGGGTCTGCCCTACCACAAGGACATCCCCCTGGGTATCATGGTGGAGACTCCCGCCGCCGCCCTTATCGCCGACCTGTTGGCACCGGAGTGCGACTTCTTCTCCATCGGTACCAATGACCTGACCCAGTACACCATGGCGGTGGATCGGGGCAATGCTCAGGTAGAAAATCTGTACACCACCTTCCATCCCGCTGTCCTCCGTTCCATCCGCAGCGTGATTACCGCGGCAAAAGAGGCTGGTATTCCGGTGGGTATGTGCGGCGAGGCTGCCGCCGATCCCCGGCTCATCCCCCTGCTCATGACCTGGGGACTGGATGAGTTTTCCGTCAGTTCCTCTGCTGTACTGGCCACCCGTGCCCAGATCCATCACTGGCACGCTGCCCAGGCGGCCCAGGTAACCCAAGAGGCCATGAGCCTGTCCACCGCCTCCGGCGTGGAGGGTTATCTCCAGTCCGCAGTCAAAGACTAAACCTATCCTTTTTCCTTCTTCCTCATCAAACAGAGCGGCCCCCGGCAAAAGCCGGGGGCCGCTCCGTCATGATCCAACACTTAAGGAAGCCGGTTTTGTTCACCCCAGTCACACATCTGGTCCAAAATTGGAATCAGTGACCGCCCCCGCTCCGTAAGGCTGTACTCCACCTTGGGCGGAATCTGGGGGTACTCCTCCCGATGGATCAGCTGGTCTGCCTCCAGCTCCTTCAGGGTGGAGCTGAGGGTTTTATAGGAGATCCCAACAATATATTTTTTCATCTCATTAAACCGGACCACCCCGAAGCACATGAGCGTATAGAGAATGGTCATCTTATATTTTCCGCTGATCAGCGACAGAGTATAGCTGAAACCCGTATCGGCCAGCCGGGCGGCAGAAATACAACTCTTGTATGTTTCCGGTTCTCTCATGGAACGCTCTCCTTCAGGTTAGTATTGAACCTCAATGCAAGTATCGCACTTTTATGTGCGTACTTGTTCTTTCGCCTGTTCTTGCTATGATTGTAGTATCCAGTTCCGGGAAAGTCAATCCCGCATATATGAGGAGGAACATTATGGGCAAGAATGTGGTTGTAATTACAGGCAGTCCCCGCAAAAACGGGAACAGCTTCGCTTTGACTGAGAGCTTCATCAAAGCCGCGGAGGAAAAAGGCCACACCGTCACCCGATTTGACGCTGCCATGATGAACATCGGTGGCTGCCGGGCCTGCGAGACCTGCTTTCGGACAGGCAAGGCCTGTAGCTTTGACGATGATTTCAACACCATCGCCCCCGCCATTCTGGCAGCTGATGCCATTGTCTTTACCATGCCGGTATATTGGTACTCCATCCCCGCCCAGATCAAAGGCGTTATCGACCGGCTCTATTCCCTGGTGATCGGAGGCAAAAACATCGCCGGAAAGGAGTGCGCCCTGATCGCCTGCTGTGAGGAGAAGGAACTGTCTGTCCTGGATGGGGTTCGCATCCCAATGGAGCGCACCGCCGCGCTGAATCAGTGGACCATGGTGGGTGAAGTACTGGTGCCTGGCGTACTGAACCCAGGCGACGTAAACAAGACCGACGGCTGCCGGCAGGCGGTCTCCCTGGCGGATCGGATTTGACCTGTGTCACAGATTTCCTGATTTTCTGAATAAGCTTAAAAAGGCTTCCCTGCGCTGTCGTGCAGGGAAGCCTTTTTGTGTTCTGAACGATTGGACCAGCTCAGTAGCCCTGAGGGGTCTGGCCCTTTACCAGCTTGACGATGGCGGAAGTACCCAGGCGGTCGGCGCCCAGGTTGATGAAGTCCTCAGCATCCTGAAGGGTGCGGATGCCGCCAGCGGCCTTGATACGCACCTGAGGACCCACGTTGGCCTTGAAGAGGGCCACATCCTCCCGGGTAGCGCCGCCGGTAGAAAAGCCGGTGGAGGTCTTGATATAGTCGGCCCCCGCCTCGGTGACGATCTGGCACATCTTTACCTTCTCCTCTTGGGTGAGCAGGCAGGTCTCCACGATGACCTTCAGGATACGCCCCTGGCAGGAGGCCTTGATAGACTTGATCTCCTCCAGCAGGTCATCCCACCGCTGGTCCTTGACCCAGCCGATATTGATGACCATATCAATCTCATCAGCGCCATTGCGAATAGCGTCCTCAGTCTCAAAGACCTTAACAGCGGTGGTGGAGTAGCCGTTGGGGAAACCAATGACGGTGCAGATCTTCAAATCATTTCCCACATAGTCAGCTGCCTGCTTGACAAAAGAGGCGGGGATGCAGACGGAGGCACACTCGTACTTCAGGCCATCGTCACACACGGCCTTGATCTGCCCCCAGGTAGACTCCTGCTTGAGCAGCGTGTGGTCACAGTGGGCCAGAATCTCCTTTACGTCCATGTCAAATCTTCCTTTCTTTGGGCGTTATTTTACCTCGATCAGCTCATAGGCACGGGTACCCACACCGATCTTTTCACAGTGCGCCAGACAAACCTTCCAGTCAGTTTCCGGCATACTGTTGATAAAGTGGTCGTGGTGGTCGCAGAAGCCGGACCGGTGCATCTGTTCATCCAGTGCGGATCCGGGGATGGGAGTCTGACGCAGGCAGGCGTCGGCACAGGCCTGATCCAGCGCCACGGCATCGAAGGAAGCAAACATCCCCACGTCAGGCAGGATGGGCAGATCATTCTCGCTGTGGCAGTCACAGTAGGGGGACACATCGATGACCAGACTGATATGGAACTGCGGACGGCCGTCCACCACTGCCTTAGCATATTCCGCCATACGGCAGCTCAGCTCCTCCATGGCGGCGTCGTAGCCCGCGTGGATGGCGTCGGCGTTGCACACTGCGATGCAGCGACCGCAGCCCACACACTTATTCTGATCAATGGAAGCCTTCCGGTCCTCCCCGTAGGAGATGGCATCATGGGCACACTGGGCGGAACACTTCCGGCAGCCTACGCAGTGCTTCTGATTGACCACCGGCTTACCCTGAGCGTGCTGCTCCATCTTGCCCCGGCGGGAACCGCAGCCCATGCCCAGGTTCTTAATGGCACCGCCAAAGCCGGTCTGCTCATGACCCTTGAAGTGGGACAGAGAAATGATCACGTCAGCCTCCATAATGGCCTTGCCGATCTTGGCCGTGGTGATGTGCTCCGCGCCCTCCACAGGCACCTCCACGTCATCGTTACCACGCAGGCCGTCGCCGATAATAACCTGACAGCCGGTAGACAGCGGAGAAAAGCCATTCTCAAAGGCGGCCTCCAGATGCTCCAGGGCATTCTTCCGACGACCAGGATACAGGGTGTTGCAGTCGGTCAGGAAGGGCACGCCGCCCAGACTCTTTACCACATCCGCAACTACTTTCGCGTAGTTGGGCCGCAGAAAGGCCAGATTGCCCGGCTCTCCGAAGTGCATCTTGATGGCTACCAGTTTATGGTCAAAATCGATCTCGCCGATCCCGGCGGTGCGGATCAGCTTCTCCAACTTATTCAGCAGGTTTTTCCCAGGCTGACAGCGCAGGTCAGAGTAGTATACCTTTGCCTGTTCCATAGGTGTAACATTCCTCCCGGTTTACACTGTAATGTTTATTCAACTTATTTTATACCGGTTTTCCAGGAACCGCAAGTGCTTTTCTTGTGCACACCCTTTTAGCCGCCCCACTTTGAAAGGTGCCCTCTGTGTTCTTTCATCTGCGCCTTATTTTTGCATTATGTTACCGAAAACCAGGCAGTTTCCTTTTTCTTCTTTTCCCCATTGTGGAAATCTCTGTGGATATGTGGACAAATTCATCCACAAATCAGACATCTCCATTCTGGCCCTCATATTTCCGCCTCTCATGCATTTAATTATGTAAACTATCATTCTATTTTGATTGCCTTTTTAGAGTGTCGTTTTTTCCAGGTTTGCCGCAAATATCAGCACCTATTTTTCATTCATCTTTTTCCCTGGCCAAATCGACGAACCTATTCTTGCAGCAACTCCTTCATTTTTCCACCTATAGAGCAGCTTCATACCGCACATCCTAACTTCGGGGTGATATGATGAGAGCATATTACAGGGATCTTTATGTCCTGTTTCGCCACGATTCCAGAGCGCAGGAATACTTTGACCACCTGCCCGCTCATGTACAGGACCGCATCAGCGCTCAATACCGCCAGATTGACTCCATGGACCAGCTGGAGCGCTTTGCTGCCCGTTACCACGCGCCCCTCTTTCCTCTGGAGGGTATCGGCGGGCAAACCTTTCTTCCTCCGCCGGTGCAGCCATAGGTCTGCACATTGCTTTGCATCGGGCGTTCTTCTGTGCTATAATGTGACAAAGCACAAAAGGAGGCCGTTATCATGGAATTGACCCGCACGCAGGCCCTGGACCTGCTGAAAACATACAATAAGGAACCCTTCCATCTCCGTCACGCCTTTACCGTAGAGGCTGTCATGGGCTGGTTTGCCCGTCAGCTGGGCTATGAGACGGAAGCTGACTTCTGGGCCACAGCAGGACTCCTCCACGATCTGGACTTTGAGCAGTATCCCGACGAGCACTGCGTCAAGGTCCGGGAGATCATGGAGGAGCAGGGCCTGGACCCCGCCCTCATCCACGCGGTGGTCAGCCACGGCTGGGGTATGACCGAGGGCAACGCAGAGCCGGAGCACCAGATGGAGAAGGTTCTCTTTGCTGTCGACGAGCTCACCGGCCTGATCGGGGCTGCCGCCCTCATGCGTCCCTCCAAGAGCGTGCAGGATATGGAGTTATCCAGTCTGAAAAAGAAGTACAAGGACAAACGCTTTGCCGCCGGCTGCTCCCGGGAAACCATCGCCCAGGGCGCCCAACTGCTGGGCTGGGAACTGAACGACCTGCTGGAGCGCACCCTTCAGGCCATGAAGGACTGTGAGGCCTCCATTGAGGCCCAGTGCGCCGACCTTTGAGCTCACTGATCTAAGGACCTGCTGCCCCTCCCGACAGCAGGTCCTTCTTTTTTCTTTATTCATATTATTTTACTAGGTTTTCCGTCTCATCTATGATATACTGTTAGCTGTTGTATACCCACAGAAAAAAGGAGCGTAGCATACCCATGGACCTAATATTGACAGACTGCCCCCTCTCTCTTCTGCCCGCAGGTAGTGATTTGCGGCTGGTCAACGTGGCGGAGCAGACGATTGCCCCCTGCGTGGGCTGCTTCGGCTGCTGGATCAAGACGCCAGGACGCTGCGTCATTCGGGATGACGCCCCGTCCATCTACCCGGATATTGCCCGCTGTGACCGACTGCTGGTGGTCAGTCATCTGTTTCTGGGCTGCTATGATCTGCCCATGAAGCGGCTGATGGAGCGTTCCCTCCCCAATCAACAGGCCTTTATCCGCCTTCACCACGGAGAAAGTCACCACGTCCAGCGTGCCGTGAAGCCAAAAGAACTGACGGTAGTGGCCTACGGAGCTCAGGATAAGGAGGAGCAGGCCGTGTTCGATCGCTGGTTGGCCCGCAATGCTCTGAACACGCTTGCAGAGCACTACACCATTCACTTTGCAGATTCCCAGGCCCAGGCGGAAGAGCTGGCCGGAAAGGTGGTACAGGCATGGGCAAACTGATGATTATCAACGGCAGCCCCCGGGCCCCTAAATCCAACTCCAAGCAATACATTCAGGCCTTTTTGTCCGCCTGGTCCGGCGCATATGAGCAGTACAGCGTACTCCAGCGGCAGCACGCCGCCTGCCTGGAACAGTTGAGGGAATGCTCCGACCTGCTGCTGGTTTTTCCCCTCTATACCGATGGCCTACCTTCCGGTCTGATGGAATTTTTGAAGGCCATGCTGGAGCAACCTACCGCCCCCCTTACCGTCCATGTGATCATTAACTGCGGCTTTCGGGAGCCCCATCAGAACGATGTGGCGATAGACATGATCCGGCTCTTCTGTAAACGGGGCGGGCATAAGCTGGGAAGTGTTCTGCGGATGGGCTGCGGCGAGGCCTTCCCAACCACTCCGTTTATGGGGATGGCCCGTCGAAAGATCCAAAAGCTGGCCCGATCCATTCAAAAAGGCCGCTCTGTTCAGCTTTCCATCACCATGCCGCTGACAAAGGGATTGTTCCTGCGGGCCGCCAACCGGTACTGGCTGAGCCGGGGCGCGCAATTCGGGAACTCCCAGACCCAGATGGCCACCATGGACATCGAAGGCCCGTAAGGTATAATGGGGCGCGGCCCTGTATATACTGACTCCAGGTGATACGATATGAAACAAGTTCCCTGGAAAATCTATGCCCTGTTTATCCTCATCACGGAGGGAATAGGCTTTCTCTCTGGCTGGCTCACCCGGGACGGAGCTCAGGCCTACAGTCAGTCCATTATACAGCCGCCCCTGTCCCCGCCTGCCATCGTCTTTCCCATTGTCTGGGGCATTCTCTTTGCCCTGATGGCCATCGCCGCCGCCCGGATCTGGCTCTCGCCGCCGTCGGACCTCCGAACCCGGGGACTGGCGCTCTATGTCGTACAGCTGGCCTTCAATTTTTTCTGGAGTATCCTGTTCTTCAATCTCCAGGCCTTCGGCTTTGCCCTCATTTGGCTGGTGGTGCTATGGGCGCTGATCCTTTGGATGTTCCTCACCTTCCGCAAGATTGACCCCATTGCCGCCTGGCTGCTGCTCCCCTACCTGCTGTGGGTGAGTTTTGCCGCCTACCTCAACTTGGGTGTTTGGTATCTCAATCGATAAAAAATCCGGCAGGCATAGCCTGCCGGATTTTCTATTCAGTTCTTGCCAAAAAACAGCTTCATATCCTCTTCCACGGTACCGATGCTGGCGATACCAAAGTTGTCCACCAGCACCTTGGCCACATTGGAGCTGAGGAAGGCGGGCAGCGTGGGCCCCAGGTGGATGTTTTTCACCCCCAGGTACAGCAACGCCAACAGCACAATGACCGCCTTCTGCTCATACCAGGCGATGTTGTACACGATGGGCAGGTCGTTGATGTCGTCCAGCCCAAAGACCTCCTTCAGCTTCAGAGCAATGACCGCCAGAGAGTAAGAGTCGTTGCACTGGCCCGCGTCCAGCACCCGGGGGATGCCGCCGATGTTCCCCAGGTCCAGCTTGTTGTACTTGTACTTGGCGCAGCCGGCGGTGAGGATCACCGTGTCCCGAGGCAGGGCCTTGGCAAACTCGGTGTAGTAGTTTCGGCTCTTGACCCGGCCGTCACAGCCCGCCATCACCACAAACTTCTTGATGGCGCCGCTCTTAACAGCCTCCACTACCTGGTCGGCCAGAGCCAGCACCTGAGCATGGGCAAAGCCGCCCACGATCTCGCCAGTCTCGATCTCCTCAGGGGGAGCGCATTTCTTTGCGTGCTCAATGAGGGCGGAGAAGTCCTTCTTCTCCCCTACACCGCCGGTGATGTGCTTGCAGCCGGGGAATCCGGCGGCTCCGGTGGTATACAGCCGGTCCTTGTAGCTCTCCTTGGGCGGCACGATGCAGTTGGTGGTCATAAGGATGGGGCCATGGAAGGACTCAAACTCCTCCTTCTGCTTCCACCAGGCATTGCCGTAGTTGCCCACAAAGTTGGAATACTTCTTGAAGGCGGGGTAGTAATGGGCAGGCAGCATCTCCGAATGGGTATACACATCCACGCCGGTGCCCTGGGTCTGCTCCAGCAACTGCTCCAGGTCTTTCAGATCGTGGCCGGACACCAGGATACCGGGGTTCTTCCCCACGCCGATATTGACCCTGGTAATCTCCGGATTGCCGTAGGCCCCAGTGTTGGCCTGGTCCAGCAGAGCCATGCCCTGAACGCCGTATTTGCCGGTCTCCAGAGTCAGGGCCACCAGGTCGTCGGCGGTGAGGCCGTCATCCAGGGTAGCCGCCAGAGCCCGCTGAAGGAAGGCGTCCACCTCGTCATCGTCCTGCATCAGCGCATTGGCGTGTTTGGAGTAGGCGGACAGGCCTTTGAGGCCGTAGGTAATGAGCTCCCGCAGAGAGCGAATGTCCTCATTTTCAGTAGACAGTACTCCCACCTGGGCAGCCTTGACCGTCCAATCCCCGGAGCCGTCCCACAGGGCGGCCTCAGGCAGGCTCTCCCGTTCCTTTACCCGGGCCAGCAAATCCGTCTTGGCCTCAAGGGTGGCACGGATGCGGGCCTCAATGGCCTCTTTATCAAAATTAGCATTGGTGATGGTGGTAAACAAATTCAGGGTGATGAGGTGATTGACCGACCGCTCCACCGGCAGGCCCTGCGCCCGCAGGGCGGTGGTTACCGCGGACAAACCCTTTGTCACATAGACCAGCAGATCCTGCATAGCCGCCACATCGGCGGTCTTGCCGCAAACACCCACCCGGGTGCAGCCGGTGCAGCCGGCGGTCTCCTGGCACTGATAGCAAAACATATTGTGTTCCATTGATAAGCCCTCCTGGTTTTGCACGGCCCGCTTGCCGTTGTGGGCTTAGTATAGTATAATATCAACAACAAGTCTGTTGTTAAAACAACACTCAGGAGGGAAATATGAAGGGAACCTTGCTGGCCAACACCGCCCTGTTCCGGGGAACATCTCCCCAGGAGGCGGAGGCCATGCTGAACTGCCTCGGCGCAATGGAGCGAGGATATGCCAAGGGGGAGCAGATCTACCATAGCGGAGATTATGTCACTGATCTGGGCATGGTACTCTCTGGCAGCATACTGATCCAGACCGACGACCTGTGGGGCAACACCACTGTATTGGACAAAATTGGCCCTGGACAGATTTTTGCCGAAACCTATGCCTGTGTACCGGGAGAACCTCTGATGGTGGATGTAGTGGCAGCAGAGGAGAGCCAGGTACTCTTCCTCAATGTTGAACGAGTGTTACAAGTATGCCCCCATACCTGCGCCCACCACAGCAAGCTGATTCGAAACCTGCTCCTTTTGTCCGCCCAGAAAAATCTGAATTTGTCTCGGAAGATCTTCCACACCGCTTCCAAAACCATCCGGGGGCGTCTGCTCTCCTATCTGTCCTACCAGGCCCGCCGGAGCGGCAGCCCCAGTTTCACCGTTCCCTTCAACCGTCAGCAGCTGGCCGACTATCTGAACGTGGAGCGCAGCGCTCTGTCCAACGAGTTGAGCAAAATGCAGCGGGACGGGCTGCTGGTGGTGGAGAGAAACCGCTTTACCCTCACCTCCGATTTGTCTCATCTCTGAAACAACAACGGGCCTGCCGCAAATGCGGCAGGCCCGTTTCATATGGTTTTTAGTTTCAGAGATCGTAACGGTATACCTTTTCCGTGGCACCTTCACCCACCGGGATACGGTCCACGAACTTCCAGCCGATCTTCTCGTAGTAGTTCTCCAACTTGGTAATAAGATAAAGGCAGGGGTAACGCTTGAGCGCTCTAACAGCCTCAATGCTGGCCGCCTGGAGCCGCTGTCCGATGTGGAGATTGCGGTACTCATCCTTCACATACAGAGTTGCCATCCAGGGCGACAGATCCTGTCTGGTCTTGGCGTCATTGAGCCACAGGGACACCACACCCACCGGCTTGTCTCCCATGACTGCCACCAGCATCTGGGGCACCGTGTCCCGCTGGGAAGCATATTTTGTGCGATAAACGATCTCCTCCAGAGAATACCCGTCGGCCTTGGCCCACTCCAGCCACAGCCATTGGGAAACCTCCTCCATATACTCCGGCACATCGGCCAGGTTCAGGATCTTGATCTCTTCCGGCATGACAGCCCTCCTATCTGCACTTTGCCTGTTGGAACGCCTTCATTATAGGGGCTTTTCCTGTCTGCGTCAAGGGCAGGCGGGTACAGGAGAACTTCATCAGCACGGAAAAGCGCCGGGCACTTGCGTGCCCGGCGCTTCGTTTCTCTGATGCAATTGTGGTCATCCCTTCCAAAACAGTCGTTTGTCCAACCATTTTGACCACAAGCTGCTCGCCCAATCTCTTTCTCAAAAAATTCTAAATTAGTTCTAAATCAAGCCAAACCCGGGCTAAAAACAGAAAATAAATAAAAAAAGAGCCCAGGGAAACGAATTTCCTCGGACTCTTTTGTGAGTCATTATTTAGGGACAATGTGCTTGTTTGCGGGGGGACAAGTACAAGGTACCCAAGGGGAATTCGTTTCTTTTAAAAAATCTTAACATCTTTGGGGTGGATCTTCAAGAGTGAATCATAAAGAAATTGTCTGCCGATAGATTTGAGTTGTCTTGCCTATAATCAGTCAGTAACTTAAATCTATATGTTTGGGAGGCAAGTCAATGTACCCACCTAAGATCCCAATGGATGGTATCTATCGAGTAAAAATTCTTGCAGTTATGCAGGATGATGCGGCTTATTATATCCGCTATGACATATCGGTTGGCCCATGTGTAGGATGGGCTACCTATATGTATCAGCAGACCGGTAAGTGGCCTCTGGTCTGGAGACTGGATAAGCACAGAGGTACCACTGCCATCCGGTGTGCACTGGATGCGCTCAATCGCGGCAGACATACTAGGATACAATCGTTGGTGGAATCAGTGGGACATCATATATGTCTGGAGCTCCGTCGCCGGATGGACGCAAAATATATAGTTGTCAGGAGGTCGTTACCAGTATCCGCTTATCAAATTACCCCAGACGATATCCGTGTTGATACTGCAGGCGGGTGGCGGCAGGGCGATCCTAACTGGCGGCATGCACTGCTGCTGGCTAACTTGTCCGGGCTGCCCACACTATATGCGGACAGCCGTGAAGGCAAATCCCCCATGGTTGGTTGGTGCGCAGAGCATGGTATTATCATTCTCCCGCAATACTTACCTGCTGGAGATTATACCACATCAAATAGCAATATCATTATAGACCGTAAAGATAATATCCTGGAGCTATACAAGGACTTTACGAGTTCAGGTAAAAGGAAATCGTACGAAAATGCTGCGCTCCTTGCACATGTTGCCGGTAAACAACTGGTATATGTGATTGGTACTGACCCAAGCGATCATGTAGAGCGAATTTCTGATTTAGCCCAGTGGCAGTGTACGGTTAAAAATCAAACTTTTGTTGGAACCTACTTACACGAACAGATATTGCGGCATCAGGCCATGTATCCACATATCAGCTTTACTTTTATAAAGCGAGAAGATGTCTGTCAGACAATTTGGGATACGCTCTCAGTGTGAAGTCTGTGATGAGATTGTTGATTATCTGTACAGTAAAGTCATAAGTATTATATGCGTTATCGCAAACTCATATTTTAGGGCCTCTCAGAGTAACTGTTTCAATTCGTGCCGCATACAACTGCATGAACCGAGAATATGCGGCACAATAGCGCAAATCAAAAACAATATCCCCCGCTCTTTTGTATGTAAGGGAAAATTAAGTCCTTAAATTCACTTTATATCAATATATCAATAGCTATCTCTACTGGTGACGATTTGTCACCAGTTGGCATGAGCGAATGAAGCCCTCCCAGCAGAGATCACAAAGCTCAATACCTGTTCTCTCTCCTCCCCCACTAACCCCAAGCATTGTACCGCAGCCCAACCTACAGAGTACTGCCTCAATCTGAAGTAGGAAGTAGTTTAGCGCAACACAGTGTCGCAAGCATGATCCCCCAAAGGTTTCCAGTGTTCTGGCTACACCTTTGGGGGTATTTTTCTTATATACGCCTATACGCCAAAAAGTTGAGGGACTCTTTTGATGCCCTGCCCTCTTGCAAACTAATTGGGTTGCAGGCTCGATGCTGCAATGCAAGCATCACCATCCCAATTAACCTCCTGCATCGTGCCAGTAGCCTGAGAGATGACGCCCACTCAGCGTAGTGTGCCACGCCTTTTCTACTTTTCATCGTATATAAGAAGATCAGGATCTGTGATCTTTCCATCAAAAAACGCATCAAGGTCCTTGGCCCATAAAGCAAGTGCCAGATCAGCGGCAGGCTGTCTGCCAATAGATTGTAGCTGACTTGCTTATTATTACCGCTATGAGATATCTACCACAACAGCGATGTATGTATCACTTTTTCTTTTTTGAAATGATTTCCAGTTTCGGGTATTGCTATAGACCCCATTCATTACGTGCTGTTCTAATACATTATTTTTTCCTGGAAACACCAAATATACTTTGTCAGCATAGGCATTCTATCATCCGCTACACCATCTACGGCTTCCCCATCCTCAATGGGATATCGTTCGCCGGTATATATGACGCCGCATTATAGGAGTGGTTCACCACCCAGTTGGGGGCCATGCTATGGAAGTGATACTGGAGGTCCCGCAGGAACAAGGGGGTTCATACCCACCGTGTCGATGAGTATACTGCTGCGCTCCTTTTTATTTGTTGCCGTGTTGGTAAAGATCTTTCCGTAGCATGGCCGGCTTCGCTTCTCAATCCCACCAGAAGTACCAAACAGTGGACTGCCGCAGCACATCGGCCAGAGCACCCACGGTGGCTTCCTCCGGGCCCTGGTCGATCACATCGGGGCAGA